>CAYNFK010000006.1:0-81942 GCA_964396405.1 uncultured Enterobacteriaceae bacterium | reverse complement strand
GATGCGGTAGACTTCAGACGGTTCTCAACCGTCCACGGGATCGGATCAGGCCCACGGGTCGAATGGGTGCTTTAGCCACTCCGAGTATGCCGCTTCGTCCGATACGGGCGGCAGGTCCTTGGCGTAGTCGAACAGCGGCGCGACCTTCCATGCCCATGGTTGATCGATGCTTCTTCCGTCCACACCATCCGCTACCGCGGGGTCCCCAGGCTCAGGGACGGGATTGAATACGGCGTGGAGCCACGTTTGGGCCTCCTCGTGGCGACCCTCCGAACGCAGGCGCTTTGCAATAAGCCAAGGCGCAAGTAAGAATAGCTCAAAATTGTACTGCCCGTAGGCGGCCTTTCGGCCAAACTCGACGAGCTCGATTGGGTAAGGGGGGGCGACCACGCCGTTGCCGAAGCTTGGTAGCGTGAGGCGCTGAAACCAGTTGGGCGTCAGCACCGGCGCCAGCGGGGAAGGACTCCCCGAGTCCGTCGGCCACACGGGGTGGCCCGACTCCGCGAACCGCTGTCGGCGCGCACCCGCAAGAACGGCAACTTGATCCGCGTCCTGGACACTTCCTGGCCGAAGAAGACCAGCGACACCGAAGAGGTTGGTGATGGACTGGAATCGGTGGACGTACGGGTGAAAGTGAGTCTCGAATCGCCAAGAAACGGGCGTCGCTACCTCCCCGATCGCGCTGTCTGCACCCGGCGGTGGGGCGTTCTGTTCGGGAGCCGGCACAGCCTCTAACGGCGGTATAGGCAGCCCCGGGTAATCGAACATTGGACCGCCGGGGTCGTTGGGCGGGACGACGTCCGACAGGTCCTCCGGGTCGTACTTAGGCAAGATTGGCGACTCGCCGGGTCGGTAGAGCCCAGTCATGGCGTAGAACCTCCGTTTGGTGACTTAGACGCCTTCACTCGAAACAATTCGGGAACCATGTACAGGCCAACCAACCCAGCGCTGGACTCAAGGTATGCAAGAAACTCATTCTGGTACCAACCTAGCCAAGTGCGATTTCCGTTCGATAGGAACATCGTACCGGCTCTCTGACGCGTGGCATCCTCGGATGAGGCCTGTAGAGGCTCCTCGACGATCGTCCAGGCATGAGGTCCAAGTTCGGGACGGAAGCCGCCGAGCGCCGCCCTATAGAGGTCAGCCCGGAACAGCCCGGGCAGACGCGTATGACCCTTTCCAGTGACCACAGATGCCAGCGGCATCACCCTCGGCACAACGGGCGCGTCCGGAGACGATCGGTAGGTCCCTCGGTTCTGATACGATGTTTCGTGATTGGTTTCATCAAATCCGACTTCTGGCTGTACCATGAACATATTTTGCCAATAGAATTTGTCGTAGAAATCCCACGAATCGTCCGTCGGCATTTCTGGTGCGTAGAGGATGCCTACACGCTTTCTCCAGATCCCAACAAGACTTACTCGGCGTCCTTCGAGTCGCGCTGTGCCGACCCTGTGTCTACCAAACACGTACGGAAGTTCCCAGAGAGCGTTGAATCGAGAAAACAGGGGGAACGTCGGATGGAAAATGGCATCCACCCGAAACCGTTCGATCGGGCCATCAGTCTCAGGAGTCACCCGTAGAATGATGCTATCCAAGTAGCGGGTGTGCCAGTCAGACCCCCGGGCCTCATTTGCTTGTTCCGTGATGGCTGGGTGCTGGTACCCATCGTTGTCCAGCACCAACTGGTCAACCAGTGTCACCGGTGCAGTTTCGGGAAGCCATCCGGAAGCAACGCGTACTGCCACACGGAGGTGTGCGCGAAGGCGAGCCTGGGAAGTCCGCCTGTCGCCGATCATGAACGTTTCTGTCGACATGTCGGGCCCCTCCAGCCACAACGCGTAGACGTGACTAGACGATGCAACGACGCACAATGACCTCGCGTTGAGACCGACAGTGATGGGTTCCCAGGGCGTCCATACCAGGTTTACGTCTCTACTACGATAAAAGTATCCACCCTCTTGCCCGTGGCTCCGACCGATGACATGTATTCGGACGGATAGCAGGTCCAGTGGGTTGTGATAGGTGAACGTGGACACGATCTTGATGTCGCCGACGTGGCTTAGAGTATCGACATAGCCGGAGAGCAGTCCCTCGGCGGCGCTGTCGTCGATCGCGTTGGACGATGCGCCTTCGAGCAGGGTCCGGTAGACGTGTGTAGGTTCGGCGATGATGGCAGGGTCGAGCCAGTTCTCCGGGTACACAAACACCCGACGGTTCGCTTCCCACACCCGGTAGCGCCACATCCAGGTCGTCCAACGGAACTCGAAGGTCGGCGTCATCACCGCACCGGGCTCTAGTCCTTGGCGGACCCGCTCGACGTACGCCTGAACGGAGCCCGTCGCGAAGACCAATCGAGACGTGACCACCGGGCTGTTGAGCATCGGATCGAACAGCAGGGAGGCGTAGATGTCGGGGACATCGCGCCACTTCATGAGTGAGCCGCGATCGGGCTCGGGGTCCAGCGTGAGCCGGTCTGGGTCGTGGTGGTGCAGGAGCCATTGCACCATCGCGTCGCGCCGCCGCTCTCGCAGCGCATCGACCACGGGCGTCCACCGCGCTCGCCAGGCCTCGTCGCTCCATGCGCCCCGCAGCGTAGCTCGAACAACGGCCACGGTGTCGGCCGACGGCGTGCCGATGCCGCCTGCCAGTAGCCCAACAGGCCGAACCCGGAAGCGCCTCGCCATTCGCAGCAGTTGCGCCAGACGCTCAAGTCGCTTGAGCGCCACTTCGGGCGTTGCCGGTGCACTGCTAAACCACCCCAGACCTTCGTCGCCGAATAGCGCCGGTCCGCCGGCCGACAGGCGTTCCTCTTCCGGAAGCCCGATGCGCTCTTCAACCGCTACGATCCGTTGCTCCTGCGTGGCCCCGACCGGTGCCGCTGCTCGGGCGAGATCGAGTGCAAGAACCCAAGCGTGGCGTCCGTCTGCGCTGACGCGGGGGAGCATCGCCTCCACCGCCGCGCCGTACGCGAGCGCCATGAGATCGAAGATGTGGAGGCTGATTTCGCCCGGTGAGGCTGCCCAACCTGTCCCAGGCAGCTCGACAGGGCGCGCCACAACGAACCGCCGAAGCAGGCCCGGATGGCCAACCGGCACGTCGGTACCAGCGAGGCCGGCGTCTACATCCTCGGCGGTGAGCCCGAAGGTCCCCGCCAGACGTGCCGCCTTCTCGGCACGTACCAAGTGGTCGTGCACGCACCACGCCCCGTCCGTGTGCGCGTCCTCCGCGCCCGGGAGACCGAGGCACGCACCGCTCGACAGATGTTCCAGCGCTGAAGAGGTGCTCGCCAACGGTGCGGGTGCCGACTCCTGTGGGAGCCAGGTCTGCAAGAGAGACTCCACCCATGCGTCCGGCTGGGGCGTGTGAGGCACGACCCAGGTGCGCAACGCATCCCGAACGTCCCGTTGGTGGCCCCACACCGCAATCCAGCGAGCCACGAGGCCAGCACGCTCCTTGCGCGGCAGGCCTGGCGTGCCTAGCGCCAGAGGGAGGAGCTCGGTGTTCGCCACGAATGGATTCCCCGAGGCCGGGTAGTAGTCGAAGTCGACCCACCCCGGAAGGCCGGCAGCGCGTCCCAATAGTGCAGCAAGGTAGGCCTCCAGAACGGACGGCTGCGCGACCTCGGGCGGCTCCACCTCGGGCGCGCGCACGCTCAAGAGGATGGGCGCAAGCGCCTCCGAAGCGGAGTTGTACGCCGTCTCGGTACTCGGCTTCTCCGTGACGCCCGGCGGAAGCGTCACGCCCGCGAGTGGCTCAAGCAACCACTCCTCGGGCATCGTGAAGGAGCCGAAGTCTACGGGTACAAGCAAGTGAGGAGCGAACACCGCTCGTGCGACCTTCCGCGCGTCCTCGGCTGGGTCGGATCCGCCAAGGTCTCCGAAGATGGCGGTGAGGGCTTCGATCATCGCCTCGGGCGCGCCGCCAACAGCGACCGGCGAATCCACCCACGCCTGGGCCGCAGCGAAGGACTGTCGCATCCACCACTGTACCGCGACCATCCACAAAGCCATCAAACGGCTCTCTGTCTCCTCGTCGTCTTCCAGCAGTTCCTGCAACGCTTCAAGGGTGGTAGTCCCGGCTGGGAGCTCCAAGACTTCGCCCCGTGCAGCGAGGACGTTTCGCAGGTCCTGGAGGTGGGCCAAGATCGCGGTTCCGTCCGGCTCACCTGCTTCCGGAAAGACATCGAGGACGAAATCCGCCATGTCTCCGTTCACTTCCGTTGGAAGCAGATCTTCGTACAAGGCGGTGAGCATCAGCCCAAGCCCCTGCCGCACCCCTGCGTCGACCGTGCTCTCTCCGGGGAAGAGCGGAGGGAAGAAGGGGTCGGTTGCAGTGGCTTCGATCGCTTCGATCAGGGGTTGGGCGCGCGCAGTGTACGATGCTCGGAGCGCCTCCAGCCACGCCTGAGTGCGTGCGTGACGCTGGTCGAGCACGTCGTCTCCGGGAGCGTCGAGGAGTAGGTCGCGCGCATCTGTGGCCAGAAAGCGTTGGGCACCGAATCGTTGGAGCGCGGCCACGACGTCTTCGACGGTTGTGACCTCGGGCGCAGCACCCGCTGCCATCGGCTCGAACGGATCGAGGTCGGCAAGCTCAAACCACAGTGCGACGTTGGCGACTGGCGTTTGAAGGACCCGAGCAAGCGTCACGGCCCGGAAGAGCGTGGTGACGCCAGAGATCGAGAGGTGGCCCGACGGCAGCCCGAGTGGGTGACTGGACGGGAGTGCCAGGAGGTGTTCCAGTTCGGCCTGGCTGCAACGGAGGCCCGCGCAGAGGGGTCCCACTAGTTCCGATGCGGGGGCGCCTCCCGTGATGGTCCTACGGTTGGCCGCAAGTGCCAGCGCGGTTGCAGGGGGACGGTACACCGTCGACCTCTCGAACCGATCCGTGTACCAAACATCGTCGAAGCCGACTCGGCCGTCCCAGGCGCCGATGCCGTGGTATCCGCGCAAGAACGCGGCGACCTCTCGGCGCTCAAGGCTCAGTGTGCGCCGTAGCCGCTCTACGGCCACTAAACGGATCAGATCGGCGTCCACAAGCGGCGCACCTCGACGGAACTGCTGCTCCGTGAGGACAGTGCGCAGCAGGTGCGTTGCGTCGGCGAAGGACCCGCCGATGGCCCGCGCCACGATTCGCAGTGTCAATACGCGTCGGTAGAAGTCAGGATCCGGCGTCTGAACTAGATCGGTCCCCGACCCCTGAAAGTGGATCGTCGCAATTCTGGTGTCGTCCGCTGCGACTGCGAGTTGGATCGCCCGACTGCCCGCCAAGGTTGACACGAGGTAGACTGTGGAGTCCTCGGGGACGGGGAATGTGAAGCCCAACGCTGACAGCGCAACTTCGAAGTTCCCCCCTGCGGCCACGAAGCCGGCCGTCGTGAACAGGGTGCCTGCCGACGTCACCACTCGCAGCGTGGTCTCTGCTTGGACCGAGACTGACGTCACCGGGAGGATCGCCGCGGTGGTGATGACGGTGAGCTCGGGGTCGCAGGCGCTGCCTCCCTCACTCGTGTCCGATAGGAGACCGTAGGCAAATCCCCGGTTCACGTACTCGGAACCCAACAGCGCAAGTGCCTCGTCAACGGTGAGTCGGGTGGCCCTCAGGAATCGGTCCAACCGGGGGAGGTTCGTCAGCCATTGGGACTCGGCGTCGTACCCGTACCAGTCACGGACTTCGGCATCGTCGAGTCCCTTGAGCGCCTCACACTCTGATGGCGTCCAGCCGAAGTATGCCGACGCCACTTCAGACGCAGTCGGCTGGCTGAAGGGCCCGCCTGTGATCGCCGTTTCCGTGAGGAAGTTGTCCTCGCCCACGACCGACGTAGCATCCAAGAGTTCCGCTCGGGTGACGTCCTCACCGGCAAGCAGGCCGCTCAACTCGGCTGCGGGTGCGTTGAAGGGCGGCCACAGGAACGGCGCACGTGCCGTGAGGGTGTCTGCAAGCGCGCTGTTGAGGGTATGCTCGGGGAACGCCCGACGTTCAGCGGATGAGCCGGAGGTCTCGGTTGGCAGCGCCTTGAGATCGGCTGGCGCTACGAGAATGGGCACCTCAAGCGTGCCCCCTTTGGGAATGTCCAGTGCGATCGCGGCTGCGACCACGCGGTACTCCAGGATCTCGTTGATCAAGTCGATCGCTGGCACCTCGGTGTGCGAGTTGGCGCATGACGCCTTGAGTCGGGGGATGTCATCCCTACGGTTCAGGAAGGCATCCGTGGTGGCGTCGGCATGGGTGCGGAGTCCGAGAAGCAGATCGTGATTCTTGAGGCTATCCAGCAGGTCGAGCATGTACGCGGAGGGTGAGAACACCGTCGTACAGTGGTCGCAGGCGCAGCCCAACAGACCAACGGGTAGGTCGTGGGTAAGGGTACCTGGGTCCGGAGGTCCGACAATCGAGGTGGGAGATCGCCCGGACCAGGGTCCGAACTGGGCGAAGGTGCGAGCGTGGACTGCAGCGGCAGTGGCCACCGTGTGGCGTGCAAAGCTCCCGGCGGCGTCCTGGAGGGGGGAGGTCGAAGCGCCCTCCGGCACAGTCGGCGACCAAGCGTCCGCCTCATCGAGCGCTTCTTCGAACGCCGCCGACAGCAAGGCGCGCGCAGCGTCGGGATCGGCGCTGGCGATACCAGCGGCGCTGGGCCGAATCGTCTCGACTCCGCGGACCGCTCGAACCAACGGGTGGCGAAGGAGTGGCGGAACCAGTCGCCAAGTACGTTGTAGCGATTGCATCGCCGTCACGATGGTCGGAATGTGGGTTTCCACGGCCTCCCACATCTCGTGTTCTGTGTCCTCAGCCAGGCTTCCAAAGTCGGCCGTTTCGAATCGGATGCCGAGATCGCCCAGACGACTCAGCACGAGCGTCGTGTTGGCGGTTTCATGGCCCGACGCCTGTGCCGCGAGGACGTACTCTGGGTACAGCAACTCAAGCTGGGTCATGTGGTTGCGAGCCAGATCGCGGGTGTCCGTGACCCCTTCCGGAACTTCCACGTCCTCTTCGTCGTACAGCGCCTTGAAGTCCGCGAGGTCCCAGGCCGCGAGGGTCGACGGCTCTACGAGGGGCGAGCCCCCACCCAGCAGATGATCGACGAACGGCTCATGGCCACCAGCAATGCGGGACAGGCGCGAAACGAACCGGGCACGGCGAACCACCGTGGCTCGGTCGCCGGATGGCAGCGTTGCGGCGAACGCGGCCCAGTGCTCGTCGGTGTCCTGGCCGCCGATGACGGCTTCGACCGCAGGGTCGACGTGCGAAGCCAAGCCAGACCCCAGCACAATGGAGAGACGGCTACGAACGTTCACTCTCGCCGCACGGGCGACCACCGTGCTGACGAAGTCGGCAATCTCTTCCACGGTCTCGGCCGCGGCCTCGTCCTGCCACGAAGCGTCGACAAAGTTGGCCTCGGCCGCGGCTCCTACCCGCTCCCCCCACTCTGCTGCCGACAACTCGGAGAGGGCTTGCAATGAAGGGGCTACTCCGGCAGCAAGCGCGCCATACAGCACTTCGCGAAGCCCAGTTGGGAGCGTCTCCTCCCCCTCGATCAGGTCGTCGATTGCAGCTTCAAGCTGACGAGCACGCAGATACCGGTTGACCACCGTGGAGGGTGCCTTTGTAGCCTCTGCGAGAGCCTCGACGTGGGCCGACGTCCAGGTCGCGGGCTCGGACGCGGGCCACGCCGCTTCGAGGCCGAGTCCGCCGACAGTCTCGTCCTCGTCGGGCTCCGCGATCAAATACTCGTACTCGTGGCGACCGGGTGCGAGTGCAGACGTCCGGACGTGGATGCGCTCGATGGGCCGGAGGGACCGCACCAACGCGGTTCGGCCAACCTCGATCGGCGTGGTGCTGGAGCCCAGGAACTTGCGAACCACAAGTTGCACAACCGACCGCGTCGAAATGGCCGTGTGCGGGACGGGAACTGTCACATCGTAGGTACCGGTTGCCGACACCGTTGCGACCGCGGCCTCGGTCATCCCATCGCCTGTGGATGCGGGCACCAGGACCTGTACCTGAAGGCTTACGACGCCCGATTTGGGCAGCGCAGGCGACCCGTTGGGCCGCACGACGCGCCCAAAGATGCGTCGACTCGCGACGAACGTGCCATCACTGTCCAGGTCTTCGTCGGGCCGAACCTCTAGAACCACGGGCACTTCCCGGCCAAGCGCCAGGTCGCGCACCACGACGTGTTCGTGCCATGACGTGATCGCGTCTCCGGCGCTGTTCCGAACCTGAAGCAGGAGTTCGTCGCCGTGTTCGTCAATGACGCTGCGTGGCACGCGGACGCGGAACGTGCCGTCGAGCCTAACACGAGCGGAGCATAGCGATGCTCCATCCGAATCCGTAGCAGTGACGACGACAGCGCGTCGAGGCGTTCTCGCCTCCACAGGCGCGGTTGACAGCTCGTCGACCTTCACGGCGATGCGCGGCGTGACCCAGATGGGGTCGCCGGACGGCGCAACATTGACGTCCGCGCCGTCCGTGGCTGCGTAGACTCGCCCGCGTAGGGTCACGAAGCCGCCCCGATCCGTGGTGGTGCTCATGCGGAGATCTCCTTTGGTTCGGCTTCTTCGTGGGCCATCGTCACGGCACTGAGTGAGTAGACTTCCGCTGGAAGGGCGTGTCCAGCATGGGGTGTGCCACGAGGGCCGAGGTTGGGAGGTCGCATTTGGACACCGTTCGACAGGGTGCCGAATCCGCCTCGGCCGCTGGGCCCCTTCCGGCGGATTCCGCCCGCGACCGTGCGCACCGCTCCACCCGCAGAATGTCCAACAACTCCAACCATCGTCGGGCCCCCCGGCCTCGCTCACACTGACATCAGCGGATGACGAGTCACAAGTGACAACTCGGTGTTCGTTCAGGTTCGTTCGAGGTGTACTAGAAAATAGAGGCAGCCGTACGTCAGCAATGAATATTTGCTCCAACAGGTCAATAAAACGTCAACCCGAGAGCCAAGCGTATAGTCTCGATTGCACGCTTGTCGCGCTCCGCGGGCGTAGCGCCGAGGGCGCACTCGGTGCGGCTGCCGGCGGTCATGTGACAACCTCACCATAGTGTTGGTAGGAAGTGGCAGTTCGGTGGCGGCCGAAATTTAGCCTCCTTGCTCGATGCAGACGCGGTTAGCGTGGGGCACGTAGCGGAGGTCTCATGTCCAACCCGACCGAACTCGTGGCCCAGCCGCTTGGCGCGATGCTGGCGGCGCTCGCTTCCTCGGTGGTCGACGCCAACCTGAAGCTGGCTTCGGCTCCGTCCAACGGGGTGGTGTTTACGATTCCGGAGGCCGAGATCGACATCGCACTGGCGATCTCAACTTCGAAGTCCTCTGACACCAAGGTCTCCGCAGGTCTGGAACTCTACGGTGTGAGCGTGGGAGCGTCGTACGCTCGGACCTACGGATACGACAGCACGTCGAGCACCCGTGTGAAGGTACGGGTCGTCGCAGTTCCAGCGCCGTTGGTACCTGCCGTGGCAGGTTGAGCGGTCCTTCTTCGATGGAGCTCCCGTGGCAGACGACGAATCGGACACGTCCGTCCCGCTCGAGTCGTTTCTTGTGGCGTGTCAGCGCAGCTTGGCGAGGTCGCTTCGGGCGGCGTTTGAGGCCAGCGTCGCTGAGCCCGACTTCTTTCGCGGTGACCGAACGCTGTTCACGGTTCAGGGCGTAGAGTTCGACGTCTCAGCGGCCTTGAGCACCGACACCCGGACGCTGCGCGCTGCCGAGCAGTCCGTTCGAATCGACCTTCAGGCCCCGCCCGCCCTTCGCTCGCGGCTCAAGTTCACTGTCGCGCCGCAGGTGAGGGAGCGCCGCGAGGAACTCGCGGTCCAGGTTTCGAACCTCGACCCGCTCGGGTCCTTGCGTCCCACCTCTCGGCTGCGGGTGTGGGCGGCACCCGGGGGAGCGGCCGGGGGCGGTGGTTCCGCAGTCCGCGTCACTGAGGTTGAGGTCGTGTTCGCTCCCGCTGGTGGCCGGGGCGAGCCGATTCGACGACCCGTGCCACTTGATCTGGCGGGCCGGGCAGACCTGGAGATCGACGGTCAGGGCGTCGTGCGCCTCGCTGGGCAGCAGGACTCGCTAGCGGAGTTGAGGGACGCCCGGACCTGGTATGTGTGGGCGGCTGAGGTTGGGGCGGCCGTCGTGCCGACGTCGTGGCTTAAGGTCACGGTGGGTGAGGAAGACGGATGAGTGTCCAGACGGCCGAGAACAGCATCAAGCTGGACGAGCTGCTCGGGGGACTCACGAGCGCGTTCCTTCAAGCGGCCCAGCAGCTCGAACTCGCCCAAGCGCAGTCGGAACTGCCGGTGCGCTACCGCATGCCGGGGATGACGATCGAGGTGGAGCTCACCCTGTCGTACCAGAGCGGGGAGATCCGGGGTGTGTTCCGCAAGACCCAGTCCGGCTCGGACACTTCGACTCGTACCACCGTGAAGGTGGACGTGGTCGCTATCCCCCGAGACGCCTGACTTGGCGGATCTGTGGTCGCGAGCAGGGGGCGGGGCCCCGCCGGTCCACCGAGCGGATCGCCTTGCGCGTGCTGGCCACGCTGTTGACCTTCGCGCTGTGGACCGGGGCGTCCAACGTGCTGGCGGCGTCGCGGAAACACGGCACCGTCACCCGGTCGGGGCGCGGACGTCGTGTGCGTCGGTCGTCGGGGTTCGGTCCTGCCCAAACGCGGAGTTGTTGCGCTGGCGTGGTCCATGGCGCGGGCAACGCGCACCGCACCGGGCGAGCCTGGGGACGGCGACGTGTACACCTCTCGCGGCGACACCGCGGGGTGGGAGGCGTCCCCGAGTGTGCGCTTGCCCGTGTCGCGTCAGGGGTGGCCATCCCGCGAACGGGTGCTGCCATCGTTTCGTTGAACGTTCATAGGAGGCTCCATGCTGACCGATGATCAGATCCACTCCGCGCTCGATCAGAGGGCGGACCTGCGCCTGAGCAACCACTTCACGTTGGTCGAGCTGTGCCGGACGAACGTGAGGGCCAACAACTGGCCCGGGTCGTTGGAGGTGGTTCGTCGACTCGAACGACTGTGCCTTGGGGTGCTTGAGCCCGTTCGCGTCCACTTCGGCCGGCCGGTGCACATCAACAGTGGCTATCGAAGCCCCGCGGTCAATCGGGCGGTGAAGGGGTCGGCGACGTCGCAGCATCTTGCCGGCGAGGCGGCCGACCTGGAGATCACGGGCGTTGCGAACGCCGACGTCGCCACGTGGATTCGCGACCACGTCGCGTTCGATCAGCTCATCCTGGAGTTCTACACGCCGGGGGTGCCGAACTCTGGGTGGGTGCACGTGTCGTTGCGTGCGGCCGACAATCGGCATCAGGTGTTGACCGCGGCGAGGGTCGCAGGCAGGACCAGCTACCGTGACGGCTTGGTCGCGTAGCGCCTGGCTGGGAACGCAAGGGCCTGTTCGCTCACTCTTGTTTCCTTGGTGGCGTCGCGGGTTGCGTGCGCGACCTGCCGTCGCGGCTCGCTTGGGGCGGTGCGCGGAGGCCATCGCGGGCCCGGTGCGAGTCGGGCTTTTGGGCTATCGTAGGCGCGGGTAGTCCGACGGCCAGCGTCGCAGGAGCAGGGCTTCCAGCTCGGCTCCGCGCACCAGTGGTCGCTCGCCGTCGTACAGCCGACCCGTTCCCCACCGAACCTCGTAGGCTTCCTCGTCGAGAGCCTCGGCAAGCGCGTCGGCGATGTCGAAAGCCTGCCCGGGGGTAAGGTCTGCAGTCGCGCCGTCGTCGTCGGCTTCACCCACCTCGGCAACGACGGTCACCCAAGCGTCGAGCTGCTCGACCGTCAGGTGGACCTCGCCGTTCTCGACCTTGCTGACGACGGACTGAGGCCAGCGCAACCTGTGCGCCATCTCTTGCTGCGACAGGCGGAGGCGGCGTCGAGCGAGCGACAGCACACGGCCGAGGATCTCCAGCATCAGGACGGCGCGCCCATGATCGTCCTGCCACACGAGGCGGTCAGGGTCGTTGGGGTCGGTGGCCAGGCGGACCGCACGGGCTCGAACGAACCTGGGTCCACGGTCTCGTTTGATTGGCATTATGGCAACTTGCGATTATGATCGGGATGTCGGCGCATCGAATGTCTCGAAGTGCGGCTTCTAACGTCCTGGCACATCACAACCACGAGCGCCACCATGGCTCCCACCACACCCGCCACCACACCCGCCACCACACCCGCCACCACGCCCTCCACCACGCCTCCCACCACCCGTGGTCCTACCCGGTCTCACGGCACCCGCCCCGGCGCGTGGAAGCCATCGCTGTTGGTCGAATTGGTGATGCAGCAGGTTCACGAAGGCCCTACCGCCAGCGTGACGATCTCCAACTATGGCTTCGACGGCAAGGAGCGGCAGCGCCTTCGTGTGCCGGTCGATGAGATCGACACGCCGATCTGCTGGCTCATCATCGAAATCGCGTCCATCGTGTGGGAGTGTGAGGGGCGCTACACCCACAGTCGCGTGCGCCTATGGGATCGCAGCGGTCGTCCGATCGCCGGAGCGAAGTTTCGCCTGCCTAGCAAGCACGAGATCTTCAGTCCTGACGACGACGCAGCGCAGCGCGACATGATCCGCGCGTACGACCCGCCTGCCGTAGAGCAGCGGCGCGTCCCCGCGCGAACTGCGCCGCCTGCCGCCCCAAGGCGCGTCCCGTTGAGCGGCTTCCCGTCGCTCGCGGATCTGTCCCGTGGGCGTGTGTCGGAGCTTGAGAGCGAGTTGGCGGGGGTCAGACGGAAGCTGGCCGCCTCTGAGGACGCAGTACTTCAACTCCGGCGGACGCTAGGCAGCGTGAAACGCGAGCAAGATCGTGAGCGTCGCCAGTTTCATCTCTTCGTCGATCGAGTCGAGCGGCTTTGTCCAGGGTGGGTGCGCCCATGAGCACCACCACCTGCTTCGCCTTCCAGAGCGGACCTCAGCGACATCTTGGGGTCCTAAGGGTCGGTCGGGTCGTCTACGTCTGGCGCGTGCCGCCCGTTGGGTCGGACCTCCGAGCCGTACGGCGCCTGCGCCTCGACCGGCCGGGCCGCCGTGCTCCGTGCTCGCCGGTGTTCGGTGGAGACGAAGACGACGTTGTGCCGGCCGCCCCTCGCGTTCAACTCGACCGGCTGCGCCGCCTTCAGGCACGGGCTGCGCTGTTCGCCACGCCCGAAACGCTGTGCAGCACTGAGGACGTGGCCGACGTTTTCGGTCTCCGCCAGGGGGACGTTCGAGCGGTTCGGCCAGAGACGGCGCGGAGAATTGGCCGCGCGTGGATGGCTCCCTTCGGCGACTGGCTTCGAGCCCTTCGCATCGACCTGGAGGCTTTGGCAGATGCCACCGAGGCGAAGGTGCGGACGGGGCGCGTCAGAGCCACAGGTGCGGTTCCGCTCCGTCCGTTGGGCGGTCCAGGCCTGGCGCGGGGTGCGCGATGACCAAAGCGTTGCGGCCGAAGTCCGTCGAGATTGGTCCCATTCGTGCGTCACCGATGAACCGGTCGCGAGAGAGCGCGGCGGGAACGCAGTGGTATTGGCGGGCGCGTCGCAAGGGGATCCGGGATCTGGTGTGGTCGGGTTGGGCCACGCGTGAGCAGGCGCAGGTGATGCTCGCGGACAGGGTGGTGCGAGGCCTCCCAGCCCCGGAGTCCACCGTCGCCAGGGGTCCCGTGACGACGCTGGGGGAGCTGTTCGACCGCTGGTACGCGCGGCAAGCAGAGCGTGCGGACCTGTCCCCCCGCACGGTGGACCACTACGAGAAGGCCTGCCGGCACCTTGTGGCGTGGCTCCGCGAAGTTGAGGTTCACCGGATGGACCGAGACATCGCAGAGCGGTACCGCGACCACAGACTTCGTGAGCGTGCCTCACCCAGAGTTGTCGTCCAAGAGTTCAGGGTGTGGTCGATGGCGTGGCGGTGGGGCAGCCAAGGCGTGATGGTGCCTGCGCGTCCGTTCCCCAGGGTGGTGGTGAAGGTGGAGGGCTACGTCTTGAACCACCACACGCCCACCCCGGTCGACGTGGCCAGGGTTCTTGGTGCCACCAACGGCGAGTCGCACCTTGCGATCCAACTTCTCGCGGTCACGGGGGCGCGAGTCGCGGAGATCGCGAACCTCCGCCGGTGCGACATCGAGGTGGACGGGAATCGCGTCCAGCTTCGTCTGACGGGCAAGACGGGCACCCGCAGGTTCCCGCTCCCCGAGGTGATTGGCCATGAAGTCCTGGCGCGCGCGGGGTCGGACGAATCGCCAGCATTCCCCACGCTGGGACTGCCACGGGATCAGGCAGTGCGGTCGCGGCTGGCCCGCGCGTGTCGCCGAGCGGGCGTGAAGGCGTTCACGCCGCACGGGCTTCGGCGGATGGTGGTGGATCGAATGCTGCGGGCGGGTGTGGACCCGGCGACGGCGGCGAGCCTGACGGGGCACTCGGTCGTGGTGATGCTCCGGTTCTACCGGCAGGTGACCGAGGCGGATCGGGAGGCGGCCGTGGCGAAGGCTGCGCTGGCGGCGTTCCCGGAGATCCGCACCGAGGTGCACGGGGAGGAATCCCGCTCGTCCGAAGCGTCGCCGTAGAGCGCATCGCGCGGGGGCGCGACCGCGGGCCTCGCGGTCACACCGGCCCCGGACGGCTCGCCGCCTTGGCCTCCACGTTGGCAACGGCTCGAACGAGGCCGGAGACCACGGCGGAGGCGTCGGCACTGTCACTCCAGCCGATCGCTTGCCGTTGCAGCAGGGGGAACGAGAGCTCGGCACCGTCGACGAGGACGGGGACGATCTTGTGGTCGTCGGGTTCGCGGCGCGTGACCTCGATCGCCGTGAGGATCTCCTCGGACTGGAACCACGCAGTGTCGCTCGTGGGACCGATGAGGACGGCGAAGACTCGGGTGCGGCGAAGCGCACCGCGGATCCGGTCCAGCCACGCGTCACCGGGTGCGATGCAGCGCTTGTCGAGGAACACGCGCCGGCCGTGGGGCTGAGCGACGAGCGCGTCGTACAGACGCGCCGCACGGCTCTCCAGCTCCTTCGGATGCGCCAAGAACACGTCCCAGGTCTCGGGCTCCTCGGTAGTTCGAGGCGCGCTCTCGGTCACTTGGGCGATATCGAACCTCGCCACGACCGCATCGATCTCGGCAGCACGGCCAGGGAGCTGGTTCCGGAGGAGCGCCAAGAGCGCGCGGGCGCGCCCGCGGCGGACCGCCTCGTCGGCCAGGGCATCGGCGAGCTGGACGAACGACACGCCGGCCCCTGGAAGCCAGTGGGCGAGTTCGTCGCCTTCGGGAAGCTCGCGCGCGATCCTGCGCAGCTTGTGCTCGTCGAGGAGCGTGCGGAGCAAGTCGGAGAGCTGGCGGACGTCGGCTCGCTGCATGCGTCTCCGGGCTCCATTCTCCTAGTCACGTGACGACCGGGTCGAAGTCGAATATCTCGCCCGCCGAGCGGGTGCGTGATGGACGGGGTGGTCGCCGGGACGACATCCCGGAGGGTGTTCGTCTCCCACAAGCGGACGCCCGATGGCGGCGTGGACGAGCCGGTTGCGTGGCTGGTCCGCGAGCTCGAGCGCTACGTGCGCGTCGTGTGGGACGAGCGGGACCTGCCTTCGGGGGCATCGCTCGCGGAGTGGCAGTGGGGCGCGATGTTGGACGCTGACTTGGTCGTGGTCGCCGTCACGGTGCGCTACTCCGCTGCCATTGGAGACCGCAGCACCGGCATCTACGGCGAGGGCCTGTGGATCCGAGACGGACAGCTCCACGAGCCCGAGCGTTACGTGCACGTGGTCCTGGACGGGACCGGGTCCGTCCGGAGCTTGCTGCCACCCTGGGCGACGGCTTTTGCGGCGCGCGACCTCCGTGGGCGGGACGCGACGATCGTGGCGCGGCTGGCGGCCCCGGTCGCGGGATTCGACGCGGTGCCGGTGCCCGTGCTCGTCCGTTCGGAGGACCACGCGGACGACCCCGATCTCGTCGTAGCCAGCCCAGACTGGGACCTGGTTGACGTCCTCATCCGTGAACTGCGTGGTGCTGGTCTGCTGGAGGGGGCGTTGGAGCAACTCGTAGAGCGCTTCAAGCTCCCGAACGAACTCGCGGACGGTGACGGGCCAATCGTTCCGCGCCTCACGGCCGTTCTCGGCGAGGACGGGAGTCTTCCCCCACCCGACGGGCTGGCGACCTGGTTGTGCCGGGGGGCTTGGCTCACCGGACACCGCTGTCGGGAGGCTCGCGGCGTGCTCCTCGATCTTCCGGCGGTGGCCTCTGTGACGACCGGGCTTGTGCCGGACCGATTCCGCGTAGACGATCGCGGGATCCGGCGGTGGGAAACGGCCGGTGCTTCTGCGGGAAACGCCAAGCCGACGTCCCTCGGATACCCCGATGTCATCGTCCATCCGGTCGAAGTCCGCATGGTGGGCACCACCCATCCAGCCGCCGTGGAGCTGCTCGCTGCGCCGTGGGAGCAGGTCAAGGTCCGCCGTTCCGTCCGGTACCCGCGACGGTGGCTGGACGGGGCTCGGCCCGTCGGTTCGGGGCCGGGTTCGCTCGATGTGATCGGTGGTTCGCCCCCGCTGCTCGTTCCTTCGAACGTCACAGAGACGAGGGTCGTCGCGGACTTCAGACCCGTCGACGCTCCGCCGTGGGCCGTGCAGGTCTCGGCGTCCCTGGACCAAGAGGGCCGACTGCGCTCTGGCGACCTGGACCTTGTGTTCGACCAGATCGAACTCTACGTCCGTCGCGCCGGCGTTCAGGTCTTCGTGCTCCGCATCGACGGGACCGCGCCGCCCGCCCTCCGTCAAGCCGCCTGCCTGCTCAGTCGCGATGTTCCCGTCGTGGTCCTCGCGCCCCTTTCGGATGTCCGTGGGCTGGAGGCCTTCTGGGCGCGCCTCGCGGGGAGGGGTGTCCGGCCCGGGGTCGCATGGGACACCTGTCGCCGCCTTGCTCTGGCGGCAGGCGAGGGTGCAATACCGTTTCTCTGCTTCGGTGACCCTCCCGCGGAGCCCTTGTGATGGCCGAACTCCACCTCCCCCGCCCCCGACACGCTGCGCCGGTCGGCACGTTCGTGCCCGTGGCTGGCTTCCTGCCGCCGATCGCGGCCGGCGATCTCGACAGTTCGCGCCGTGGAGAGCGACGTCCCGCGACCGCAAGGACCCTCGACCACTGGCACGACGCCCGTGTGGTGGTGTTGCTCGGCGAGGCCGGGATCGGGAAGAGCCGTGCTCTGGCGACCTGGGCCGATAGCCGCGAAGCTGCGGGAGCCTCGACCTGCCGGATCAACCTCGCACTTCAGTCCCCCTCAGGACTCGCGGCGCGGTGGTTCGCGCACCCCGACGTCGAACAGTGGCGCTCTGCGAGCGGAGTCCTGGAGTTGTTCCTCGACGGCCTCGATGAGTTCCCGGGCGAGCTCCGCCGGCTCGCCGCGGAGATCCAGGCGTTCGTGGAATCCTCGCAAGACCATCTCGCGAGACTCCGGATCCGCACGGCTGGTCGGGCGCACGCCTGGACGAGCGGGCTCTCCCGCGTGCTCTCCGGCATCGCCGGAGACGGAGGAGCGACCGTGCTGTCGCTGCTGCCGCTGGAGCGCGAGGACGTGGCACTTGCCGCTGCCGAAAGGTCGTGGGATGCCGGCGCGCTCCTCGATTGGGTAGATCGCCACCGTGCCGAGCCGCTGGCCTCCCGTCCGCTGACCCTGCGCATGCTTCTCGACGTCGAGAAGGGATTCGGCGCGCTGCCGACCTCCCGGGCGTCTCTGTTCGAGCACCACCTCGTGGCCGTGTTCCGCGGGCACGGCGAGGACGCTCGCGACAAGCGTACGTTGACCGAGCATCAGCGGATGGCGCTCGCCGGTCGGATCGCCGCTGCGACCACCTTCTCACGGCGCCCATTCGTCGCGTCCGGAAGCGTGGAGGCTCCCGAGGACATCACGACTCGGCTCGAAGACCTCGTCGGTCCGTGGGAGGGTTCCGAGGAGGGACCCTCTCGGGTGCAGGCCACGCTCGCTGCCCTTCGCGAGACGGTCGCGGTGGGACCTTTCACGCCTTTCGGAGATGTCGTCGTCTGGTCGAGCAGGGCCTACGAGGAGTTCCTCGCCGCGCGACATCTGGCGACCTACCGGCCCGACACGGCGACGCTGGATGCCCTGCTCGTCCACCCGCACGATCCCGAGAGGCGAACCGTGGCCACGCTTCGCGGCACGGTCGGGTGGATCGCGGACCTGTACCCGGATGCCTGGTCCTGGCTGGCCAGCAAGGACCCGCGCGCGCTCATCGACGCCGATCCCGGGTCTCGCTCAGATCAGGATCGGGAACGCCTCGTCGAAGCGTGGCTCTGCGGCCTCGAGCGTGGAGAGTTCGCGGATGACCTCCTCGAACTCGACGATCGGCTGGGTAACCTCGTGCATCGCGGCATCGGCCGCCAGATCATCCGGTGGCTCGATCCGACAGCCCACCGCCCCGTAGCGGTCCGGTCGGCGGCCCGACTCGCAGGCGCGACGGGCGCCGTCGAGTGTGTCTCCGCCTTGGCTCCCATCGTCCGAGAGCCCTGGTCGGCAGATGCGAACCGCATGGCGGCCGTCCATGCGCTACGCGCCCTGCGAGAGATGGTCGACGACGACCTCCTCAACGATGACGGCACCCGCGAAGTCGTTGCGCTCTGCAAGGACGTTCTCGCTTTCGGTCGCAACCTCGACCCGGACGACAACCTGCTCGGGCTTGCACTGCGGGTGCTTTGGCCGGATCACCTGTCGTCCGAGGCGCTGTTCGAGCACCTCCGCTCGCCGCATCATCGCATGCACTTCGGAGCGTATCAGGGCTTCCTGTTCGAGATGGCCAGGGCGATCGAGCCCGGGATTCTTCCGCGTGCTCTGCGCTGGGCTGCGGGCAAGTCGCGGCTCGGCTCCGGCGGAGTCGACCGCTTTCCGATGGCATCTCAGGTGCTGGAGGCGCTCGCCGAGCGGGCACGAGCACTCGGGCTGCTCGACCAGCCTGCGATCCTGAAGGAGATCCTTCGCGCGCACCTCGACAGTTACGTGTCGTTCTCTCCGTCGGCCGAGCTCGTCGATGAGCTCCGTCTGCGTGCTCGGACTCCCGCCTTCGTTCGAGCGCTGTTCGCCATGGCGGGCCCGGAGGGCGGCCCGAGCACGCTCGCCTACCGAGTGCCCGAGCGCCTCGGCGTAGTCGCTGCCGAGCTGGTCGACCCCGCGTGGACGCTCCTCGACACGGCGACCGATCCGCGCGAGCGCACGTGGCTGGCAGACGCCCTCATCAGGTGGAGTCCGCGAGGTGACGCAGCGTCCGTGGAGCGACTGCTGCATGGAGCAGCGAAGCACCCGGAGCTTCGAGAGGTTGGGGTCGAGCTCGGTAAGCTGGGGGAGTCGCCAGACCAGATCGTCGCGGAGATCGCGCGTCGCGACGCCGAGCTTGCCACGCGGTGGGCGCAACCGGAGCGCGAGCCACCGAAGCTCGATCCGCCGCTTGCGGTCCGGCTTCGAAGCGCGCTGGCGGCCGCTCACGACGGCGAATCCGACAAGTGGTGGTCGTTGCTGCACCATCTCCACAGGGCGCCCCCGGACCGCGGCTGGGACGTCGACTGGCACGTCTCCCCGGACAAGTCCTTCGGCTGGGGAACCCTCGACGGCGACGAGCAGAGCCGGGTCGTGGACGCGGCACGGTCATTCTTGCTCCGCGACACCCCACGCACCGAGGCATGGCTGGGCAGGCAGAACCACCGCGAGGTGGCGCACGCGTTCATGGGCTTGGGGGCGATGCGCCTGCTTTGGAGCAGCGGGAAACTCGGCGAACTCCACGACGACAAGCTCGCGACCTGGGCACCGGCCGTGGTCGATCACGGCAGTATGTTCCGCGAGCACAAGGAACACAGTGAGCTGCTGGAGTTCCTCGTGGACCGGGTTCCCGAAGCCGTCGCCCGGACCTGGGTCGCGATGCTGCGCGGCGAGTCGGGTCACCTTCCGCTGGTCGCCTTCGAGCGCCGCTGGGGGCCCGCCGTCGAGCGCGTCTTGACGGAGGCTCTGGTGGAGACATCCGATCCGAAGCAGGCGGAGATCCTCTTGCCGGGATTGCTCGGCCGCGGCGTCGCGACCGCGCGAGCGTGGGCCCAGGCACGGTTGCCTCCGCTGGCCGGCCAGCCCGACAGTCCAGACTTCCAGATGGCGGTCGTCTCCGCATTCGCCCTGCTGCGGGGCAGCGCCGAGGACGCAGCCCGCGTGCTCGAGTTCGTCGACGAGCACCCCGGGGCGGCCGGCGCCGTCCTCGAACGATTGGGGGCCCATACGCACGTGTACGAGCCGAACTTGTCGGCGTCGTGGTCGGATGCCGTGGTGGTCGGCCGATTCGCGGAGCTCCTCGCGCGACACTACCCGCCGCGCGAGGATCCTCGCCGTGACGGGTCGCATTGGTTCGGTCCCGAAGACGCGCTGCGCAACGAGCGTGATCGGTGCCTCGACACGCTCGTGGAGCTCGCGCGTACGCTCGGGTGGCGCGCGGTCGACGAGCTTGCAAGGTTGGAGCGCATGTTCCCCGACTGGCACGCTGTCCCCTGGAAGCGCATGGTGGGCACGGAGAGGGCCAGCCATGGGACGTGGCGTCCACCGGGACCGTCGGAGGTTCTGAAGGTCATCCGGGAGGGCGTCCGGACCGTCCCCGAAGGCGGGGTTAAAGAACTCGAACGGCTGCTCCTCGACCTCTACAGCGACGCACAGATGCGTCGGCTCGTGAGGGACCTGCCGGGCCCGCGTCTAGACGACCAACTCCCTGGTGGGATCGCCACGCCAGCGGCGGTGGCGTCCCACCTCGTCTCGCTCGTCGTCCGTGAGCGCCAGGTCGAGCCACTGCTGCAGGTGATGAGGAGGACGACCCCAGGCCGGCTGGACGACATCGATCGCGTGGCCGTCCAATGCGTGCCCAGGTGACCGGGAACTGTTCCCGCTCCGGGCCGGATCCGGCCCCCTCGGGCCGGGAACAGCCCCTCCGACCCCCACGACAATGCCGCTACCACCGATGTCGTCCGCGGAGGCAGGGCTACTCCACATACCCGACCGTCACCTCCAACACCGTGTCCGTGTGCCGACAGTCCCCGTCGTTGTCGTCCCCGAGAACATGCAGACGAAACGGCAGATCCTGGCGATCACGCACCGCGTCCACCAACAGGTCCAGGTCCGGCCCCAGCGGCTCCATCGCCAGCGCACCGTGCTGCTCGGTGGGCGGGACCTCGCAGGGCGAGACGCTCCCGCCAAGGCAGAAGTAGGGGTCGTAGCGGCCCACGAAGGGCTGACCGCGCAGCAGGGACCAGTCGAAGCGCGAGAGCCCGCCCACCACGGGGAGCTGGGACTTGGCGTAGCCGGAGCCGCCGCCGACGAGCACGATGTCGTCGAGGGCCAAGGTCATGTGGTCGTCGAACTCCAGGTCGTCGGTGGTGGAGCGGAGGGCGAGCGTGCACAGGGTCGCGCCGGGCGGCAGTTGCACGACCTCCTCGTCGGTGGCGATCGCCTGGTTGTGCTCGTTCTTTCGACCCAGGTTGGTTCCCTGGCTCCACGCACAGTCGCGGCGTGCGGGAAAGGTGACCGTGGCCTGAAGGATCTGGTGGGGGTCGAGGTCGCAGTCGGGTGGAGGGGCGGGAGGGTCGGTGTCGTCGGAGGTGCCCGGGACGTCGGTGTCTTCGCCGGGGTCAATGGGGACCTCGGTGTCGGGCGGGACGTCGGTGTCGAGGGGAACGTCGGACTCTGCAGGCTCCGCGGACGTGTCGGCTTCGTCCGGGGTCGGCGGGAGGTCGGCCGGATCGGTGTCGGCGGGCGTGTCGGTCCCCCCGGGATCGGGGAGCGCGTCCGGTGCGGGCGCAGCGGGATCGGTGTCGTCCGAGGTGGCCGGGGGCGACGTCGGGTCCCCCAGGCCTTCGGTGTCGGCGACCTCCGGGGCGTCGTCCAGCGAGG
This sequence comes from uncultured Enterobacteriaceae bacterium, assembly GCA_964396405.1. Classification (GTDB taxonomy): domain Bacteria; phylum Myxococcota_A; class UBA796; order UBA796; genus JACKEO01. The sequence goes on along the minus strand of CAYNFK010000006.1, from coordinate 60,071 downwards.
CGCCCAGCCCGTACTCCTGGCAACCGAACAACGTGAGCATCACCCAGGTGGACAGCATCGGTGGTTCTCCGCAACAGGCTGCGGGTATTCCACAGGACACGCGACGAAAATACAATCGGAAAAACCGCAGCACCACGCTTGGACATTAGGTCCAGGGATTGAGGGGCCAGAGTCGGGTACCTCGATACAGTTGGAGTGAGGCTGGATTACGCGAACCGGTCGCGATGTCGCGTTCGTGGCGGGACGCGTCCAGACCGGGGCGTCCGTCGCAGCAGGTCGCGGCCTCGCCGCAGGGAGGCGGTGGCGCGTGTTCCCCGTTCTGGGGGACGTCGGACACCCCCATGGAATGGGCCGCCGCACCGACTCCGCAGTCTTCCGCACCGCCTTCGCAGTTCTCCGCGGTGCCCTCGCAGCTCTCCGCACCGGCTTCGCAGTCTTCCGCGGTGCCTTCGCAGTCTTCCGCACCGACTTCGCAGTCTTCCGCACCGGCTTCGCAGCGCTCCGCGGTACGAAACGCACGCCAAGGGTGGGCCGAGCGTCGTGCGGCGGCGGTCGGCTCGGGTGCTGGGCCCGAGCGGGAGGGTGTCGGACGGTAGCCACCGCCGGGTTGCGGGCTATGAAACCCGAACCAGCGAGGTGCGGCATGATGGTGCTGATGCTCTGGGCCTGCAGCCAGGACTTCGGGATTGCCGGGCGTGCGCCTGCCGTGGCCGACCCGCCCGCCGTGGTCACCGAAGACCTCGAGGCGCTGCACCCCACGTCCGATGCGTCATCGGATCCCGTGCGCGAGCTGTCGCCCGAGGTGAGGCGCCTGCGTCGGGTGCTCGACGTGGAGCTGCCCGTCGCACAGCCGACGTCCACAGCCTCGGGCGCACCGTCGCCGAGCGGGGCCCCCGATGCCCTGCGGCCCGCGGCGCTCGATCCACGCTCGTCCAGCGCGCGAGGGGCTTGGGCGACGCCGGACGGCCGGGTGCGCCGTGAGCGGCACGAGGTGGGGCCGGGTGCGACCACGCCGATCGCGGACTTCTTGTTCGTGCTGGACCCCTCGGTGTCGATGGTGCCGGTCATGGCACAGGTCAACGCCGCGTTCTCGGAGCTGGCCCGCTCGGAGGCGTTCCCGCTCGGTGCACGGGTGGGCGTGATCTCCACCACGCCCGCCGACCCCCAAGCGCCCTGGATGCCACACCCGGCGGTGCGCTACGGCGATCTCCCGATGGACATCGAGCCCGGCTTCCAGCGGCTCGTGAGCGCACGCAGCATCGAGCGCTTTCGTGCAGCGCTGCCCCTGGAGGAGAAGGTCTTCTACAACCAGCGTGGCTGTGAGGACTGGTTCGAGCCCGGCGCCACCGATGTGCACAACGTGCCCTGCCTCGTGGGGGCCACGCAGACCCCGCTGGCGCCGGTGGGCGTGGAGGCGGGCCTCACCGCGCTGGTGCAGTGGATCGAGGCCTCCGGGCCCGAGCCGCGCTTTCGCGAGGGGGCCACGGTGCACGTGATCTTCGTGTCCGACACGCACGATCCCGGCGTCGCACCCGTCCACCCCGACTACGCCGCGCTCGTCGCCCTCCGCCCGTCGGTGGATCAGGTGCTGGCGGCCGTGGAGCAGGACCAGGTGGTGGCCGAGGTGCGCCTGCACGGCATCGTCCCGCTGTCTTCGTGTGGGGAGCGGCTCGGGCGTTCGGACCGGTCCTATGTGCGGCCGGTCAAGCTCACGGGCGGTGAGCTGCTCGACGTGTGCACGGCCACCTCCTACGTCCCGTTCGTGCGCGCGCTGGCGGCCAAGGGCGGGCAGGTGGGTCGGCCCGTGATCTCGCTCGGCGCAGAGGCCACGGGGCCGGTCGAGGTGCGGGTGGATCAACGGGCAGCAGCGTTCAGCCTGACGGCCAGTGGGTCCGTGTTGGTGCTGGACGGCGCGCTTCCGAAGCAGCGCGCGGTGGTGGACGTGGCGTTCGAGCCGAGGCGTGCCGGGCGGCGGTGAGGCGCCTTCCGTGAGCATCTCGGACATCGATGGATAAGCCGGAGTCCGCAACCGGTCTTGGGGTGGAACGCGCGGAGTTGGCATGGCAGTCTGGCCTCTCACACGACCACGCCAGGACTTGGAGCAGCAGCTCCAGGACGCCCTGCCTTCCCTGTGGCGCTACGCCTTCCGCCTCGAACGCGACGCCGCGGCGGCGGACGACCTGGTGCAGAGCGCCGTGTCGAAGGCGCTCGCGCGCCGCCACCAGCTGGACGAGCCGTCGGCGTTTCGGGGCTGGATGCACCGCATCATCTACACCACCTTCCTCAACGACCGTGCGCGCGCCCACCATCACCACGAGGTGTCCGACGACGGCAAGGTGCTGGCGTTCAGCGCCGTTCGGGACGGGCCGGCGGCGGCGCTGGAGCGAAGCCGACTTCGCGAAGGCTTGGACGCTGCGCTGGCCACGCTCCCTGAGCCGCAGCGTCAGGCCGTCCTTCTGGTGGACGGCCAAGGTCTCTCCTTTGCCGAGGCGGCGACGGTGCTCGACGCACCCATCGGCACCGTCGCGTCCCGTGTCGCGCGCGGTCGCCTCGCGCTTCGCGATCTGCTTCATGACCTCGCTACCGAAGAAGGGGTGCTCGCATGACCCGCCTGGAACAGCTCCGCGCCTGGAACCCCGAGGAAGGTGACCTGTCCGATGAGCTCGCCGCCGCCATCGACCAGGACCCCGAGCTCCGCGCCGCTTTCGACGCCCGCTTCGTGCCGGCCGTGCTGGAGCCGGTGGAGGCACCGCGTGCGCTCGGCCTGCCCCGCACGACCGGGCGGGCCTGGGGTCGGGGCCTTGTAGCGGCCGCCGCTTTGGTGGTGGCCGTCGGAGTGCCCACCTACGCGGTGTTGGAAGAAAACTCAGTGCTCCGGGCGGAGGTCGAGGGCGAGAGGGCTCCGGACCGGGCGGCGCGCGAGCGGTGGCCGGTGGAGACCCCCCCGTCCGCCAGCGCGGTTCCCCCGCGGGAGTTGGAGTCGACCGCCCCAGACCGCACCATCATCATCATCCGCGGCGCGAGCGCGGCTGCGGCTCCCGCGCCCGCCGAGGAGTCCGATGCCGTCGTGTCCGTCGCAGACGTCGACGGGGACGCCCCCGTAGAGAAGGACGTCATGCGCGAGCTCGTGTCGCTCGGCTACGTCGAGGATCCCACCCCCGATCCAAGCGTCGCCAGCGGGTCGGACGCGAACCATGCGAACGACGTGGGCACGGTGCTCACGGCAGACTTTCTCCGTCGCATCCCCGGCGGCCGGAGCTACCAGGAGGCGGTGAGTGTGTCGCCGAGGGTCACGGCGGGTGAGCGTCCGAACGTGGTCAACACGGAGACCTACACCCATCCGGGCGTTCACGGCCGCACGATCACGGCCGACGATCCCGTGTCGACCTTTGCCGCGGATGTGGACACCGGCTCCTGGACCATCGTGCGGCGCAAGCTGCGCGAGGGCTACCTCCCGCCCGCGGCCGCCGTTCGCACCGAGGAAGCGCTGAACTGGTTCACCTACAGCGACCCGTCGCCGCCGGCCTCGCGACCCTTCGAGGTGGTCACTGAGGCGGTGGTCACGCCGTGGGACCCCAACACCCGACTGGTGCGGGTGGGTGTGCAAGGGCGCCGACCTTCCGGGTCCCGCCCGCCCGTTCATCTCACGTTCCTGGTCGACACCTCGGGCTCGATGCAGTCCGCCGACAAGATCGACATGGTGCAGGCGGGGCTCCGGATGCTGGTGGAGCAGCTCTCCGATGGCGACACCGTGGCGATCGTGGTCTACGCGGGGAGCGCGGGCGTCGTGCTCCAGCCGACCGGCATCGAGGGTCGGTCGCAGATCCTCCGCGCGATCGAAGACCTGCGTGCGGGCGGCAGCACGGCCATGGGGGCGGGCATTCAGGCGGCCTACACGCTGGCCGAGTCGCGTCTGCGGCAGTCGGGCACGCACCGCGTCATCCTACTGTCCGATGGCGACGCCAACGTGGGCGCGACCACCCACGGCCCGCTGGTGGAGTCCATTCGCTACTACGCGAAGCAGGGCATCGCCCTCACCACGGTGGGCGTAGGGGATGGCAACTACCGCGACACGATGATGGAGCGCCTCGCCGACGAGGGGGACGGCCAGTACGTCTACCTGGACAGCCAGGACGAGGCGCAGCGGGTGTTCGTGGAGCGGTTCGCGGCAACGGCCGAGGTGCTGGCCCGCGACGTGAAGATCCAGGTGGACTGGGATCCGTCGGCGGTGAGCTGGTACCGGCTGCTCGGCTACGAGAACCGAGCCATCGCCGACCGGGACTTCCGCAACGACGCTGTGGACGCCGGGGAGATCGGCCTGGGCCACCACGTGACGGCCGTCTACGAGGTGTCGCTCACGGGGCCCGGCGCGCCCAGCCTGGGCACGGTGCGCCTGCGGTGGAAGGCACCCGGCGCCGACGCTCCCGCCAGCGAGCACGCGTGGCCGATGTCGGTGTCTCACCCGGCACCTTCCTTGGCGAATGCGCCCCGCGGCATTCGGCTCGCCGTCACCGTGGCGGCGTTCACCGAGAAGCTGCGGGGTGGGCCGCTGGCCGAGCGCATCGCCTGGCAGGACCTGCGCGCGTGGTCGTCGTCGCTCGCGGCGCAGGGCGGCAAGGAGACGGCCGAGCTGGCGGAGCTGGTCACCCGTGCGGCCGACCTCAGCCGGTGAGCAGGGGCGGCGGCGCACGCGCTTCGCGCCTCGTCGTCGCCCATCACGCGGTCGCGCGGCCAAGATCCACACGGGGTGGCGCCGGACTACGGTACCGTGATCGGCACCTCGGTCCGTCGACATTTTTCGGACCCGAGACGACGCGCCAACGGTGTGGCCTTCGCCGTCTCCCACGGGTGCCTCGCATGAGGTAGTGTGGGTTTACCCCAGTGGACTTCGGTGTTTACGAAGGAGCGTCCCTTGACCCTGCGAACCCTCGGCATCGCAAGCCTCGCGATCCTGCTCGCGGCGTGTCCGGAGGACGGCAAGGTCAGCAACAACGGTCTCCTGCCGGATCTCGACGGCGAGGAGAGCGATCCTCCGGTCTTCGAAGAGATCGACGACACGGGGCCCCCGCCGGTCGATGAGCCACCCCCTCGGCCGGCCGACGACAACCCGTCGGTCACCTACGAGGTCGTCGATCCCGTGCCGGAGACCGCTGTCGACACCGACACGGGTGCCGACACGGACACCGGCGACGACACCGACACCGACACGGTCGAGACGGACCCCGTCACCACCGACGACACCGACTCCGACACCGTCACCACCGACGAGACCGACACCGACCCCGTCACCACCGACGAGACCGACACCGACGACACCGACCCCGTCGACACGGATCCCGTGGACACCGACCCGAAGGAGACCGACGATCCGGTGGACACGGACCCTTCCGAGACGGACCCCGTCGACACGGACCCCGTCGAGACCGACCCCGTCGACACGGACCCCGTCGACACCGACCCGGACGACACCGACACCGTCCCGGACACTGAGACCGACACCGCCGAATGGGTCGAGTCGGACACCGCGCCGTGGTCCGACACCGACACCGGTGCCGACACCGACACCGATCCGGGCACCATCAGCGAGTCGGACTGCGTCAAGGCCTCGAGGGTGCCGGGCTGGCTGGATCAATTCCAGACCCCTGGCGACGGCAAGGTGATCTTCTGCCACCGCAACGCGCCTGGGAAGTGGTCGGTGATCGACACCCGCATCCGGTCGTGCATCCCCCACGCGGGCCACCTCCGCGACATCTTCCCGTCGACGCTCTGCGACTCGTAGTCGGTAGCGCGTAGGTCGAGTGGGCCTGCGTCGGGACGCCCCAGCGCGGGCTCACCGTCGCGGGATCAGCAGCCCGGGGGTGCCTGGGTGAGGTCGAAGGTGAGGCCCGGGCAGAGCTGGGTCTGCGCTTGGCCGCCCGTGAGGATCAGGATTCCCGTGCGGGTGTCGTGGCGGATGTCCTGCTCGCGTCCAACCACCACCACGTCCGACCGGTCCTTCGCGTACACCACGTTGCGCGGGCCGTTGAGGATCACCTCTCCGCCGACCTCCACGAACACGATGTTGCGCTGGCCGGTGATCGACAGGGTCACGTTGCGACACACCCAGAAGAAGCCGTCGTTGACGGCGGAGGGCTGGTCCGAGGTGATGAGCACCGTCTGAGGCGGGATGACCGCCAGGCAGGGGTCCACGGGCGTGGGCGGGAACGTGCCCGTGTCCGTGTCGACGAAGTCGGTGTCGGTGTCGGTGTCGGAACCCGTGTCGGTGTCGGTGTCGGTGTCGATGGTGTCCGTCTCGTCGGTGGTGACGGTGTCGGTGTCGACGGTGTCTGTCTCGTCGGTGGTGACGGTGTCGGTGTCGACGGTGTCCGTCTCGTCGGTGGTGACGGTGTCCGTCTCGTCGGTGGTGACGGTGTCTGTTTCGTCGGTGGTGACGGTGTCGGTGTCGACGGTGTCTGTTTCGTCGGTGCTGCCGACATCGGAGTCGGTGTCGTCGGTGGTGACGGGGTCCGTCTCGACCGTGTCGGTGTCGGTGTCGTCGGTGGTGACGGGGTCCGTCTCGACCGTGTCGGTGTCGGTGTCGTCGGTGTCGGACGGCTTGTCGTTCTCGTCGGACACGCCTCCGGCACACGCTGCGAGAAAGGTCCACACCAGCAACGGACGCGGCAAGCTCAGCATGGTCAGGGGCCTCGGGATCACGGCGTGCACACCGACGTGGCCACCATGCCCTCGGTGCTCTGGTTGACGAACGCGCCGGCCGCTCCGACGTCGAAGCCGGCGAGGCACAGGGTGGACTCGGTGGGCGCGGGCTTGAGGAAGGTGGCGGGGTCGGGATCGCAGCTCGCTCCCATGAGCTTGGCGCCCCCGGCGTAGGGGCGGGCGATCTCCACCTGGTCGTTGTGCACGGTGGCGATGGCCCGCACCGGCAGGCCCGTGGCCTTGTCGGGCACGTCGTCCCAGACAACCGTGAACGCGCCACCCTGGCGCTGGATGAACCATATCGGACCTCGCGCGCCGTGCCCCTGCAGGAAGCTGCCGCCGGTCCAGGCGGAGGGATCAAGGTCGCCCCATGCCGCGGCCACGAACGGGGCCTGGATGCGCAGATCGGCCAGGGTCGGCTGGTCCTCGAAGTAGAGCCTGTAGCCGGGCACGAAGTAGCCGTTGGCCGAGACGGTGGCCTCGTACCAGGTCTTGCCGCACAGGGTGACCAGCGGACGGGGGCTGCCCACCGTGAGCAGCGAGCTGTCACCGACATCCTGGGCTGCGGTGATCACATCGGCGTCTTGTCCGTCCACATAGCCGTCGCAGTCCTCGTCGCGACCCGAGAACGGATGCTCAGGCGCCCACGGAAACGTGAGGTCGTCCTGGTCGTCGCAGTCGCCCTGGCACACGGTGTAGCCGTCACCGTCGTCATCGACGGTGCCGCCGTCGGGCCCGTCGCAGTCCTGGTCGATGCTGTCGCCGCAGATCTCGACCGCGCCGGGGTGAACGGAGCGCACGGCGTCGTCGCAGTCGCCGTCACACACCCGCCAGCGGTCGGCATCGCGGTCGTCTTCCTCGGCCGGGACGCCGTTGGCACAGTCATTGTCGAGGCCGTCGCACAGCTCGGGTAGGCCGGGTGCTCGCGTTCGGTCGCGGTCATCACAGTCGCCGTTGCAGGTCGTGCTGCCGTCCTGGTCGTGGTCGTCGTCGGCGACCCCGTCGCAGTCGTCGTCGACGGTGTTGCAGCGCTCCTGCGCCTCCGGGTGCACGGCAGCGTTGGTGTCGTCGCAGTCGACACCCGCCCTGGGCAGCCAGGCGGTGCCCCAGTCCTTGAACCAGGTGTCGGTGCACACGCTGGCGAAGGGGCCATCGGTGAGCTCGAGGGTGGCCAGCAGCCGTGGTGACGGGCTCGCCGCGCCCCGCGCCGCCTCACATCCCGTCCATCCACCCCCGACGACGCCGAGCACGAACGCATCCACGCTCCCGCGAAGTCCTGCAAGCGCCTCTTCGGGGAGCAGGACGGAGCGGTCGTCTTCGTCGGTGACCACCACGACCGCCAGTCCGGCGCCGGGGCGGCGAAAGGCGCGCCCCGCAGGGGTGGCCAGGAAGGTGACGGCGCTCTGCAGCGGCCGCTCCGGGTCCATCGTGCGGTCGGCCGGCCGGACGGCCTCCGCGACCGCAGCAAGCGTGTCCCCAGCGGCGGCGTCGATCGCCGGTGCCAACAAGCGCAGGCCGTCGTCGGCGGCGAGGGCGCCGACGCGCCACGCAATGCGCTCGCGCTCGAGCGTGCGCAGGAGGAACCCGGACTGTGCGGCGAGCGATGCCTGGACGGCGAACATCGAGCACGAGTTGTCGACCACCAGCAGGACGTCGAGCGCCGTGGTGCCCTCGCAGGCGATCGCCCCGTCACCGTCCGCATCGACGTCGTCGACGACCCGATCGCAGTCGTCGTCGATGCCGTTGCACGTCTCGGCCGCGTCCGGCGAGATCTCGGCCCGCTTGTCGTTGCAGTCCGCGCAGGCGAGGAAGCCGTCGGAGTCGCCGTCGGCCTCGTCAGCGGGCACCACGCCGTCGCAGTCGTCGTCGACGCGGTTGCACAGCTCCACCGCGCCGGGGAAGCGCGCGGCGTCGGCGTCGTCGCAGTCGCCGGGCACCGTCCCGTCGGTGCAGGGCCCGACAGGGTCCTCGCAGGCGCCGTCGAGGTCGTCGTCGACCAGCACCGTGCCCTCGTCGGCCGTGCCGTCGCAGTTGTCGTCGATCGCGTTGGGCCGCTCTTCGGCGCCGGGCCCCACGTCGGCCGAGCCGTCGTCGCAGTCCCCGCCCACCGCGATCCAGTCGGGCTCGGGTCGGTCGCATTGGCGCACCAGCCGCGCCTCGTCCCCCGCGCCGTCGCGATCGACGTCGGGGTACCAGGGGTTGCCATCACAGAGGGCGTCGCCGAACGGGTCGGTGTCGTTCGGATCGTCGGTGCCGAGGATCGCGGCGCTGCAGGCGACCAGCATGGGGAGGAGGAGGGAGGCAGCGCGCATCTGGGGTCCATCCTGCGGAAAGCTACCACATGAGTTCGGATAAACCGCAGAGAGACTGAGGTCGGTTTCGAGCGCGCCCCGTGCAGGTCGGACCAAGGCGCGCTTCGCGCGGGTCGCGGACGACGAACGAGCCGCACGGTCAGCCTCAGCGTGTGCGCCGCTGCGGTGCAGTCGTGGGCTAGACTTGGGCTCCAGCGAGGTGCGGCGTGATGCACAGGGCCTGCTGTGGGGCGGTCGAGCCAGGGGAGACCCCATGAGCCGGCTCTTCCGACTCTCAGGTGGCCAGCGGCGCGACCCCGCCGTGGAGGCCTGGCTGGCTGAGCGCCCTGGCGCGCTGGGTGCGATCGCGCGGACCTGGTTCGAGGTGGTGCGCGGCTGCGGGACCGACGTGGTCGAGCTGCTTCACGATGGGCAGCCCACGGCCTGTGTGGAGGACGTGGCTTTCGCGTATGTCAACACGTTCAAGGCGCACGGGAACCTCGGGTTCTTCCTCGGGGCCGAGCTGCACGATCCCCGGGGCCTTCTGCAGGGCACCGGACGGTTCATGCGGCATGTGAAGCTGCGGCCGGGGGAGGAGGTGGACGTGGCCGCGGTGGAGGCCCTGGTGCGGCAGGCGTATCAGGACGCGCGGGCGCGCCTCGTCCGCCATGGAGGTCCGTCATGAGGGCTTTCGCGGTGGTGGCGCTTTGTGTCGAGCGAGCCCGGTCTGTTCCAGTGCCTTGTGCGGTTCAACTCCGGGGAAGACGTGCTGGAGGAGGTGCCCATCGCCGTCGACGTGCAGCCGGCGGAAGAGGTGCTCTGAACCGCTTCGGCGCGCGACGGCGCCCTCGCGATGCAGGCTCCGAGCCCGGTGAACCCTTCTCCGATGCGTAGCCTCACTTCACCTCGGCCAAACTGGCGCGCAGCTCGGGCTCGAAGCTCTCGCGAAGACGCAGCAGCGGGTTGAAGGCGGTGCGGCCGGCCTCTGCAAGGTACACGAACGCAGGCTTCGTGGTGGTGGCCTCCACGTCGAGGTTCTCGAACGTGAGCTCGGTGCGCTCCTTGTACTTGATCGTGCGGCCCGACTCGGCGTCGACCTCCTGCGCAGCGGCAGGGACTGCGAGCAGCGAGCACAGAAGAACAACGGTCGAGCGCATGAAGAACCTCCGACAGTGAGCGCGGTGACGCACCCTGGGTGCGGCGGCGGCACGATCTGCAAACACGGGCCGTCCAGGGTGGTGGGGTCTGCGACGCGCCCATCCGTTAGGGCTCACCACCCCGCCGAGGTCCCCTTGCGCGCCACGTCGACGTCCCGAAGCTGCGTGCTCGCCGTCTGCCTGCTTGCGGCCTGCACCACTACGAGGTCGATCCGGCTGAAGGACGACACCGAGGCGGAGGCCACGGACACCGAGGTCGAGACCGACGATCCGAGCGGGACCGAGTCGGACACCCCGGGCGACACGGACACGGACGTGGAGTCGGACACGGACGTGGAGTCGGACACCGAGGTGGAGTCGGACACCGAGGTCGAGTCGGACACGGACGTGGAGTCGGACACCGACCTGGAGACGGACACCGAGGTCGAGACGGACACCGACCCGGAGACCGATGCGCTCCCCGACACCGACGTGGACACGGAGGTCGAGACGCACACGGACACGGACGGCGACACGGACGTGGACACCGAGGTCGACACCGGCACCGTCGCGGACACGGACGGCGACACCGATGGGGGCGGCTTCACCGGCATCTGCGGCTCAGATGCGTTCGAGCTCAACAACACCTGGCTGACGGGCACCCCGTTGGCGGTGCCACCCAACGGCGTGGCTCAGACCTACGCCGCCCTCGAGCATGCGCCGGGCGACGTCGACTATTTCGATCAGGTGGTGCCTGCGGGGTGCAGCTTCACCGCCGAGATTACGTTCGCCCATGCGAGCAAGGACCTCGATCTGTCGGTGCATGAGGCCGGCAGCTACCTGATGCTCGACATGTCCGACACCACCGCGGACGTGGAGACCGTGTCGTTCACCAACACGCGCACGGTGGACCGGCGGGTGTGGTTTGTGGTGTACACGACCGAGGTGGGGTGTGTGACGTATGACCTGGAGGTGGTGGTGGGGTGTCCGTAGGGGGCGTTCATGGCGGAGCGGGGTGGCAAGCCCGGGGCGATGGTGCGGCGCGGTGGGGCCGCTTCCACGTGCAGGTGTGCCGCGGCTGTCCTCGTTCTGGCGCGCCGTGATACCCGCTTCCCCGGGGGTGTGTGATCGACCTAACGGCACTTGAGCTTGACTGGAAGCTCGCGCTCAAGCGGTACAAGAACGACATCCACGACGACTTCTGGCCGGACCCCTTGGGGTGTGCCGACCTCTTCGCATCGATGGACGACACGGTGCTTCGTCTTGAGAAGGCGGCGGACAGCTTTATTCCGTTGCCCGCTGTGGATCTGTACATCCCCAAGTCGAACTACACGTTGAGGCACGCTGTTCAGATGCGGCCCATCGACCGCATCGTGTACCAAGCCCTCGTGGACAAGCTCGCCCCGCTGGTCGACGCGAAGCTCAGTCCGAGTTCATACGGGTACCGGCTGCGCTCGCCGGACTCGCCCTGGATGTTCCTTCGCCAGTTCCCCGCGCAGTGGAACAAGTTCAACGGTGACGTGCGGGATCTGCTTGTCAAGGAGCCGGCGAGCTGGCTGGTCAAGACGGACATCACCTCCTACTTTTCGAACCTCCGATTTCGGACCCTTTCGGATCGCCTTCGCGGCATTCTTGTAGGCGAGATGACGCCCTCGATTGATGCGACCCTGAAATCATTGTTCGACTGCCTAAAGGTATGGGCGCCGCAGGGCGATGTCGGCCTGCCGCAGAATATGGCCCCCAGCTCTTTTCTTGGTAATGTCTTCCTCGACTCCATCGACAAAAAGATGGAGCGGATGGGATTCACCTGCTTTCGATGGGTCGACGACTTCAAAATCGTGGCGCCCGACGAGGCAACTGCTCGCCGGGCGATGATCGCGCTCATCGACGAGCTGCGCAATATCGGGCTGGATGTGAACGCCTCGAAGACGGTAATTGTCGGCCCCGACGACGACGGGATGAAAAAGGTGCATGACCTGCCGGATCCGTTCTTCGAGACCGTGGAGGGCCTGCTCAACGGCGCGAAAAATCGTGGTACGGTCGAGCGGGCCGCTGCCTTGCTCTTCGACAAGATGCACGAGCTGCTTCTTCAGGGCGGCGTCGGGGAATCGGTGTTCAGGTTTAGCTTGGGCCGCATCGTCGACATCATGCAGTACAAGGATGTGACGCACCCGTTAATTGCTGAGTTGCCGTTGCTTGCGTTGGGTGCCCTTCGTCGGTGGCCGGAGGCGTCGGAGAAGCTGTGCCGCTTCCTGTCGGTGATGCCGTTCGGGGACCGCGAGTGTCGGGAACTGGAGAAGATGCTGACCGGGGACCCGATCTTCGTCTACCCTTGGCAGAACTACCAGCTTTGGCTGCTCGCAACGCAGATGAAGGTTCAGAGCGCTGCGATCACGAGACGGGCGCACCAGCTGCTTTCGGGAGACGGCCACGACCCAGAGGTTATGGGGGCGACGCTCTATTTGGCACAGTGCGGCGACTACACGGACCACCACAGCATCAAGCGGTACGTAAACGCCGACGCCTCGCACATGGTGACCCGCGCCCGTCGGATCGCGGTTCAGGCCTTGCAATCGGCTGAACGGACACCCGAGTACCGCACCATCAAGAAGAAGGACTTCGAGGGTGAGACACTCGTGGGCTTCATCGAGCACCTCGCGGATGCGCAGTTCGTCCCTGCGCCGCCCCGCATCAACGCGGAGACTCTACGCGAGCGCGGGACGGACCCGTACTCGTAGGTCAGGCTTCTAGATCGTTCTCGCGGGCCCTTCCAACGTGGGCGGGTGCATGCACGCCGGGCCGCGGTCGAGTTCAGACGGCGCGATTGCTACCGCGGTGGCGCGAGGAAGATGTCGCTGGCGATGACCCCTGCGCGCGTGTGCATCGACGGAACGTCGGTCTCACCAGTGATGCCGAGTATCTCCAGCTCGTTCACCGCGAGATTGAAAGCTGCGGACACCGAACTGCCGAACGCGAGGGCTCGGTAGAACGCTGCCGCGAAGCGAACTGCCGCATGATCCTGCACGACGCGAGTCATTGCGATGACCACGTCGACGGCCTTGGCGAGCTCCTCGACGTGATGGGCCGAGTAACAGGCGTTCAACAGCACGACGCGGGTCGGACCTTCGGCCGCTTTTAGCAACCGGGCGAGTGCACCGGCGGACACAATTACGCCGAGGCGGTCGCGATCCTCGAAGACCAGCCCTTCGTCTTCTGCTCCGTGGCCGCTGAAGTGGAGCACGACGGGCCTTTCGCGTAGGACGTGGCGTTGCAGGTCCTCGGCGCGGACGGCTTGACGGACGACGAACTCGAACTTGTCGCGAAGTTCGGCGCGTTGGAGCTCGTCACGAATCTCTCGCGCTTCCTCGTCGGTCCCGAGCGTCGTCGCGTCGACGGGGCTGGAGGCGAGGTAGAGCACGCTGACGGTATCGGGCATTGACGGCATCCTTGCCGCCAACGCTGGACGGCTGTCTTGCAGTCGCCGAAGGTGGGCCCGGTAACTGGCTTGACGGGTCGCGACGGGTTCGGCGGAATTGAAGCGGATTTCGCTTAACAGGCTGTCCCACTGCGAGCGAAGCGGGTCGTCGTGCGCAGGCGCGAGGATGGCCACATCCTCTCCGCACGCGTCGGCCGCGACGACGGCCCGAAGCATGGCGACCCGGACATCGAGCTTGACGAGTTCGGTCCACAGCGGCCGGCGGGGGTGAGTCCCGCGTACCTGGACGTGCCGCGGTTCGTCCGGACTTGGGATGAACGACGTAGATGCCACGTGAGTACATGCGGTCATGTCCTTTGTGGTGATCGCCCACCCCTCTGCACGAAATGGGAACACCACGTGCACGGACGACTGCTCTGGCCCGTCGAACTCCAAGCAGGGATCGTCGAGACTGATCGCGACCCCGTCGACCGTCGCGCGCTTTACCCGGAGCGCGCCGGCCCCGATGTAGCGGACCTCGCCCGGTCGCAGCGTGCGATCGCGAAGCTGGACTGCGATGACGAACCTTCCGTGGAGCGGCCCCCACTTGTAGTGTGGCGGGGCCTCACCGAGGACGCCATCGGAGGCGTACGGGTAGCGGTTCACGGAGTCCGTGATGTAGAACTCCCAGTACTCCTTGAAGATCTCATCGTTCGTCCCAGAGTTCTCGACCCTGACGACGATGTACTCGCGTAAATCGCCGGTTTGAAGTAGGACGACGGTTCGCTCCTGGGAGACCCGTGCCGTCACTTCTTTGACGAACCGTTGGTCGAAGAACCGCTCGACCCGGGCGCGGGGTTGGGTCCCCCCGCCGATCCCTGCGGATTTATCGCGGCCGCTGCGAATGGGTCGGACGAACCCAGACCGCCGGCTGCGCCAGCACCCTTCTGGATCGGGATGCGCCGCGAGCCGGCACCATCACTCGCGATACCGTAAAATGACGCGCCTGCGCCGTCGGCTCTGCCCGAGGCGGCGCCTGCGCCACCAGTCTTCTCCATCGGCCCCTTCTTGTCTTCCGCCATCTGACGTCTCCTCCCGCGATTCATGCGACGTGGATCTCTAGACGCGCCGCTTGGCGTGTCAAGGCACTTTGTGGAACCGAATCTAAGAATTCCGCCGATGCCATCCGGTCCGATGGGGCTCCTCGGCTGCAATGTCATCAGGAGAATGGGGTTCAAGTCCGGCGGGGGCAAGAGACGGACGAACGTGGATGGCCCAAATGCGCTCTGGGCACCCCGGAATGGTCGGTCGTCTCGACGGCACTAGCGAGGCTGCGATGGTCGAAGGGGCGTCCGCGACCGACTTTGGGAGACTCCCGCCACAAGCTGGCATGCCACGAACAAGGCCCAACATGGGCCGCGGAACCTCACGAGCGCTCCGCCAGCGGTGAAGCTGGGGTGGCTAGGACCGAAGCGCGCTATTCGTCATCCAGGCCATGTCGCGCTCGCTGAAGTGGAGGCCGATCAGAAACGGCGTGGCTCTGACTTGCGCGACGGCGTCCCAGTTTTTTGGTCAGCACGACCAATGCCACAACGGTGTACGTCTCCGGCGGCGACGAGTCGTGGGGTCCTTGCGTCCCTGCCCGGACTGCCTCGACACACCAGCCGCTCGCTCGCCAACGGCGTCGGGTGGGCCATGCCTGCGAACGCCCCGTGACGGCCCGGCTGGTCATGGACGCCGAGCAGTGCGCCGCCTTCGACGATCATGCCAGGCTGATGGCTGCCGTCCGCATCCATCGCTCGGAGCTGGACTACGCCCGCGAGAACGGCACTGAGGCCCTGTTCGCCAAGCTCATCGAGCACGGCCATTACCCCTACGCCGACCTCGATCGGGAGCCGGTGGTGTAGGGGTCGTCACCGCCCCTTCGGCCTCCCCCTCGGCGGCCCGCCCCGCCCCTTCGGCCCGTCCCGGCGCGGCGGTCCATCGCGGAGAACCAGGTTCGATGACTTGGGAGGCTTCGGCGGACGCCCGTCACGGTTCGGGCGGTGATCGGCCAGGGTGTCGAGCGCCTCGGTGAGGTCGCCGTGCGGGGGCGCGAAGGCGTCGCCCGCGCGCAGGATGTGCACGAACGGGCGCACGAGGCCGGTCTTCTCGGCGAAGAAGCGGGCGGTCTTGCCGTCGGTGCCGGCCACGCTGTGGCCCTTACGCTGCAGCGCGCCCAGCGCGAGCTCCAGGGGACCCCGCAGGAACAGGCGCAGCAGCGCGTGGCCGGCGAACAGACCCTCGCGCACGAAGTTCGCGCCCATCAGCGCACCCTTCGGACCGGGGTCGCCGATCACGAGCACGAGCACCTCGTCGGGACGTCCTACGGCACCGCTCGGGAAGCCCAGCCAGGGTCCACCGGCACGACCGCCCTGCACGGGCCAGGTCTTCAGCGGCGGGCCCTTCGAGAGGTGCACGATCGTCTCCACCTCGGGCGTCTGGGGGAACAGGTCGATGGCCTCCATCGCCACCACCTTCATCCCGTGCGCTGCGAGGATGTCGAGGTCGCGCGCGAGGGCCTCCGGACCGCACGACACATACACGAGGCGCTTCGCCAGCGAAGCCAGACGACCGAGCGCATCGGGATCGCTGCCGCGACGGGCGGGGTTGATCACGGCCACGTCGAAGGGCTCGCGCAAGTTGAGGTCTTCCACCCGGGAGGTGAGCACCTCCACGTTGGGCGGAGCCATCGCGCGCGCCGACTCGGCGGCCTGCGGCACCTCCTCGACGGCCAGCACGCGCTCGCGGCCCGGCGCCAGCGCCAGCGCGTACGCCCCCACGCCCGCGTAGAGGTCGAGCACGGTGCTCGCGCGACCCACCAGCGCCTTCACCCGCTCGTGCAGCACGGCGGCGTTCTGGGGGTCGGCCTGGAAGAAGCTGCCGGGCAGGAGGCGGTAGTGGGTGCTGCCGATGGCTTCGTCGATCCACGGCTCGCCGAACAACACGGTGGGGGAGCGCCCCATCACGCGCTTGCCCTCGGGATCGGCCTCAGACACCGCCACCGACACGATCGCCGGCACCGCCTTGCACAGCGCCTCGGCGCTGCGCTTGCCACCCGGGAGGCTCGCGCCCTCGCAGGCCACCACGAGCTGGGCCGCCTGGCTCGCGTCCGACCAGCGCAGGTCGATGCTGTGCACCCCACTCTTGTTGCGCAGCCACACCAGCACGTTCTGCAGCGTCTCGCGCAGGCCCTCCACCAGCACGGGGCAGTCGGGCGTGTCGACGATCTTGCCGTTTCGGCGGTCGTAGAGGCCGGCCGCCACATGGTCGCGGCCCACATCGACCGGCAGCTTGAGCCGGTGGCGGTAGCCTTCTTCGCGCAGCGCCGGACGCACCGGCGGCGCGCGCAGGCCCAAGTGCGGGTAGCGCGCGAGCGCCCGATCCAAGCGGTCGCGCTTGATCTGGAGCTGCTCTTCGTAGGACCGGTCGAGGAGGGGGCAACCGGGACAGATGGGGTGGTGACGGCACTGCATCGGCGGCGACTATCGCAGGCGGCGCGCCGGAGCCGGGTGTAGTCTAGGGCGCGGACGGCAAAGCGCAGTGAGAAACAGGGGTCCTCCTACACTTGCGGCGTGGATCTTCGCGGTCGGCTGCGTGCCGCCCAGGCCGGACGCTGCCGACACCGCCACCGACGACGTCACGGAGACCGAGACCGACACGGTCACGGACACAGACACCGACTCCCCTCCCGAGACCGACACCACCGACGAGACGGACACCGACGCGCCTCCCGACACCGACACCGACACCATCGCCGACACCGACCTGCCGCCCGGACCCACCCTCGACGGCGTGCTGTTCTCCGATGAACTCCAAGCGGCGCTCGCTGACTGTGTGCCCCTCGTCGCTGACGGCCGCCGCGCCCGCGCCATGGCGATCGCCATCGCCGACATCGACGGCGACGGTCACGTGGAGGCGCTGCTGGCCAACCAGGTGTGCCCGAACGCCGATGGCGTCGACGTGATCTCGCCATGGGTCCGCTACGACCCGGCGCTGGGCACGCTGGTGGTGGGCGAGCCGCTGTCCGACCGGCTGGTGGGCGGCACGATCACGCGCTCCTTGTCGACCGTCACCCTGCTCGACGTGGATCGGGACGGGGACGCGGATCTCGTGGGCGGCATCGTGAATGGCGACGAGGCGGATGCGGTGGCACCGCTGTGGTGGAACGACGGCACCGGGCAGTTCACACCGGCACCCTACCGCACGGCCGGGCCCGCCTTCTCGTTCGCCGACGGGGGTCCGCTGGGGGTGGTGGACCTCGAGAACGACGGCCGGATGGACCTGGTGTTCCCGGTGTGGAAGGCGGATCGGTCGGACCACATCCTGGCTGTGCTGCGAACGGCCACAACCGACGACCTGGTGCTGGAGGTCGGGCGCTTCGACGACGTGCCGGGCATCTTTGGCTGGTCGCTGGTGCCCTACGCGCTGCAGCCGACGGTGCGCCCGTGGGCCCTGCTGTTCGCCACCGGCGTGCTGCCGGGCGTCACGCACGACTACAGCTGGTACCTCCCGGGCGGTCGGCGCGTTCCCGACACGTTCATCGAGCCCACGCGCGACTCCCTGACGGGCGCCGTGGTGGACGGCGCGCTGTTCCTGGAGCCTGTGTGCGGGTCGTCGTCGCCGGGTTGCTTCACGCCGATGGGGGCGTCGATGGTGCGCTTCCCCACCGACACGCCGACCGGTCGCGTGGTGCAGGACTGCCTGCTGGTGTCGACATTGTCGAGCAGGTGGCCGGTCTCGGTGCTGTGTCCCCGTGCAGCCGGCGACGGCTTCGAGGAGTCCGGTCCGCTGAGCCGGGCGCTGGCGGCCCCGCCATCCCCCGTCACCCACATCGCGTGGCTCCCGAGCGCGCAGTGGGACGTGAACGCCGATGGCTGGATGGACGTGTTGGTCACCTTCGGGCGCGATGCCGGACCCTTTCCGAAGATGAACCAGCGGGCCTACCTGCAGCGCCCCGACTGCTACGACACGACCTGCGGTCGGTTCACGGTGGTGGACCTGCCGATGCCCGCGGCCCATCACTACGCGAGCTTCCTCCAGCCCGTGCAGGACCCCAGCGGCGCGTGGTCGGTGCTGGTGTGGTGGAGCAGCCACGCCGAGGCCGAGGCCGCGGATGCCCAAGCGCAGGTGGTGCGCTGGCAGGCCGCCGAGGGCACACGCTGGCTGGCGCTGCAGGTGGGGCCGCGCACCGACCTGTCGGTGGCAGGCGCCGTGGCGCGCCCTGTCTTCTACGATGCGGCCGACGCCGTGCTGCCCGGCACAGAGGAGATCCTGATCTCGGTGGCGTCTACGGTGGGGGCGCCCGGCACCAACAACCCGCTGATCCTCGGCGTGCCCGAAGGCGCCGTGCGCGCACGCATCGAGGTGACCTTTGTGGGTTGCCGCGGCACCGCGACCGTAGAAGGGAACACGCTGGAGGGGGTGTGGACCGTCGAGGTTCCCGCCTGCCCCTGACCGGAGCCCGCATGTCCTACGCCACCACCGACCTCTCCGACGCCCACCCCGACGCCGACGTGCTCGAGCCCATCCTCACGCACTTCGGCGGTACGAAGCGCTTCGCCGGCCGCGTGCGCACGCTCGCGGTGTTTGAGGACAACGGCCTGGTGCGCGCTGCGCTCGAGACCCCGGGGGAGGGTGCTGTGCTCGTGGTCGACGGCGGCGGCTCGCTCCGCTGCGCCCTGGTGGGCGGTAACCTCGGGGTGCTCGCCCTCCAGAACGGCTGGGCCGGCCTCATCGTGAACGGCTGCGTGCGCGACACGGCGGAGCTGGGTGCCACAGCGGTGGGCGTGCTCGCGCTGGCGGCGCATCCTCGTAAGAGCATCAAGCGCAACGTAGGTCGGGTGGACGAGCCGGTGCGGTTCGGCGGCGTCACCTTCTGGAAGGGCGCCTGGCTGGCCGCCGACGAAGACGGCGTGATCGTGGCGGATGGCCCGCTGACGGCCTGATCGGGCCGGGGGTGCTGCGGTCGGGTAGGGCGCAGGGGTCGGAGGTGGCCATGCGCGGATGGGTGTTGGAAGGCGGGCTGGGCATCGAGCACCTGCACCTCGTCGACCTCCCTGAGCCGGTGCCGGGTCCGGGGGAGGTGCGGCTGCGTGTGCGCGCCGTCAGCCTGAACTACCGCGACCTGATGATGATCCGCGGGGAGTACCACCCGCGCATGCCCGCGCGGCTCGTGCCCTGCTCCGACGTCGAGGGCATCGTGGAGTCCGTCGGCCCCGGCGTGATCGGGTGGACGGCCGGTCAGCGCGCGGTGGTGGCCTTCCACGCCACGTGGATCGACGGCGCGATCCCCTACGGCCTGCACTTCCAGACGATCGGCGGCCCGCTGGATGGCACGCTGCGGGAGTCGATGGTGGTGCCGGCCTCCGCGCTGGCCCTGCCGCCAGCGCACTACACGCCCGAAGAGGCGGCTACGCTGCCCTGCGCAGGCGTCACGGCGTGGCGGGCTGTGGTCACCGATGGCGGCGCGCAGCCCGGGTCGGTGGTGCTCACCCAAGGCACGGGCGGCGTGTCGCTGTTCGCCGTGCAGGTGGCGAAGATGGTGGGGGCACGGGTGGTGCTCACCACGTCGCGCTTGGAGAAGGGAGAGGTCGCCCGTCAGCTCGGTGCCGACCACGTGATCTCCTACGTCGACGAGCCCGCGTGGGGTCGTTCCGTCATGGAGTGGACCGAGGGCCGCGGGGCCGACGTGGTGGTGGAGCTGGGCGGCGCGGGCACGCTGGAGCAGTCGCTGCGCTGCATTCGACCCGGGGGTCGCATCGCGCTGATCGGCGTGCTGGGCGGCGGCAAGCTGGAGCTCACGCTGGCGCGGGTGTTCATGCACGGCGTGAAGATCACCGGCATCCTGGTGGGGTCGCGGGCCGACCTCGAAGCCCTGGTGCGGGCGCTGGAGGCCCACCCCGAGGTGCGGCCCGTGCTCGACCAGACCTACGCCTTCGAGGACGTGCCCGCGGCCTTCCAGCGCATGGCCTCGGGTGGTCATGTGGGGAAGATCGTGGTGCGGGTGAGCGCGTGAGGGTCGGCGCGGTTCTGGTCGGGGTGGGCGGCCTGATTGCGGTCGCTGGGGTGGGCCTGCGCCTACGTACGCCGCTGGACCCGGTGGCGTGGGAGCCGTCCGTAGCCGTGGCTGCGACGGGCGTGTGGACCCCCAACCGCGCGCTCGCGGGCGTGGAGCGGCTGGAGCTTCCCGGCGTCTCGGGCCCGGAAGATGTGGCGGTCGTGGGCGACCGCTGGGTGACGGGTGTGACGGGCGGAGACCTGCTGGCCACGCCGCTGTCGGGCGGGACGGCCGAGCGCTGGGTGAACACGGGGGGACGCGCCCTGGGTCTCGATGTGGACGCCGGAGGGCGGCTGATCGTCGCGGACGGAGAACGCGGCCTGCTGGGCGTGGATCCGCACGGCCACGTCGAGGTCCTGTGCGACACGGCCGGCGGTGTGCCCGTGCACTTTGCTGACGACGTGGAGGTGGGCCCCGACGGGGTGGCGTGGTTCTCAGACGCCACGCAGCGCTTTGCCCTCTCCGACTGGAAGGACGACCTCATCGAGAACCGCACCACGGGCCGGCTGCTCGCAGTCGACCTCGCCACGGGCCGGTGCTGGGTAGCGCTGGACGGCCTCGCGTTTGCCAACGGCGTGGCGGTGGATGCGCAGAACCGCTTCGTGCTGGTGGTGGAGACCTCGCGCTATCGCGTGCGCCGCCTGTGGCTGTCGGGCCCGAAGGCCGGCCAGGACGACGTGTTTGTGGACGGCCTCCCCGGCTTCCCCGACGGCCTCTCACGCGGTGAGGGTGGCCGCTTCTGGTTGGCGGTGCCAGCACCTCGCAACGCTGTGGTGGATGCGCTCGCCGGCTGGCCCTGGCTCCGCAGCCTCGTCGGCGGCCTGCCCGCTTCGATGCAGCCGTCGCCGTCGCCGTTCGCGATGGTGGTGGGCTTGAGCGCCGAAGGGGAGGTCACGCACGTGCTGCAGGACCCCGAAGCGGCCACGTTCTCCACGATCACCAGCGTGCAGGAGGCGAACGGCACGCTGTGGCTGGGCTCGCTGACCGGCGACGCGGTCGGAAGGGTGCCGGCACCTTGAGCCCCACGATGACCTGGCTGAGGGGCGATCGGGTGCGGTCGGTGATGACACTGGCTGCGCCGATCGTAGGCGGCATGGTGAGCCAGAACCTGCTGAACCTCGTCGACACGGCGATGGTGGGGTCGCTGGGGCGCGACGCGGTGGCGGGCGTGGGCATCGCCAGCTTCGTGTTCTTCGTCTCTTGCGGCGCGATCGTGGGCCTGTCGTCCTCGGTGCAGGCGATCGCGGCGCGGCGTGTGGGGGAAGGACGTCCGCTGGCGGCGGCATCGGGACTTCACGGTGCGTTGGTGATCAGCCTCGTGGTGGGCACGCCGCTGGCGCTCCTGCTGTACGTCTTTGCGGAGCCGATCTTCGCGCTGCTGCTCGCCGACCCCGGCCCGCGCGCCCACGCCGTGCCCTACTACCAGGCCCGCCTGCTCTCAGTGGTGGCGGTCGGGGCCAACTTCGCCTTCCGGGGCTTCTTCAATGGCGTGAGCAAGCCAGGCCTCTACCTGCGCACGCTGCTGCTGATGCACGTGGTGAACGTGGTGGTCAGCTACGGCCTGATCTACGGCGTGTGGGGCCTGCCCGAGCTGGGCAGTGAAGGGGCGGGCCTGGGCACGGCGATCGCGGCGTGGGTGGGCGCGATCGCGTACGCACTGTGGAACTGGCAGGAAGGTCGGGCGTACGGCCTGATGATGCCGGAGTCCACGCTCACGGGCGACACGCTGCGCTCGCTGGTGCGGCTGGCGGTGCCAGCGTCGATTCAGCAGACCCTGTTCTCGGGCGGCATGACGGTGCTGTTCTGGATCGTGGGCCGCATCGGCACGGCCGAGCTGGCGGCAGCCAACGTGCTGATCAACCTGATCCTGGTGGGGATCCTGCCGTCGATCGGCGCGGGGCTCGCGGCCACCTCGCTGGTGGGCCAGGCGCTCGGGCGCGGAGACCCCGAGGACGCGTGGGTGTGGGGCTGGGATGTGGCCAAGCTCACGGCGCTCGTGTCGGGTTCGTTGGGGGTGGTGCTCGCCGTGGGGGCGGTGCCGATCCTCACGCTGTTCCTCCCCACGGAGCCGGAGGTGGTGGCGCTCGCCACGTGGCCGCTGCGGATCAGCGCGCTCTCGCTCTCGGCCGACGCCATCGGGCTCGTGCTGCTCAACGCCCTGCTGGGAGCAGGCTCGGCGCGCGTGGTGATGCGCGTGTCGATCGTCTTCCAGTGGGTGGTGTTCTTGCCCCTGGCCTACCTGCTGGGCCCCGTGTTTGGGCTCGGGCTCCTCGCCGTATGGGTGGCTCAGGCCCTGCAGCGCGTGGCGCAGGCGGTGGTGCTGGGTTCGGTGTGGAACCGTCGCGGCTGGGCCAGCCACAACGTCTGAGTGCGTAGCGTGCCCACACGCGGGCCGGCGGACCTGCCGCCCGAGGCGGATCGGTGAGCGAAGCGCCCGGCTGGGTTCCGCCGGAAGCAGACGCTTCGACAGGCGGCTGCGGAGGCGGAACCCAAGCATCAGGGCGCGTAGCGGTCTCGAGCCGTAGTCGCGGGTTCGCCGGCCCGCGTACCGGCCCGAGCACCGAGGGTCAATGAGCCATGAGTCCCCAGCACTGCGACCGGCCGTCGAAGCGGCGGCCGCAGGTCATGCGCTCGCCTGCGAACACGCTGGTGTAGGGCTCTGAGGACGGGACGGTGGTGGCCTTGTAGATGGTGTCGCCCCAGCAGGTGAGCGCGCCGGCAGCGCTGCGCGCACAGCCGTGTGAGCTGCCCATGCTCAGCGCGGTCCAGCCGGGGAGCACGGTGGGTGTGGAGCGGTTGGCTTGGTTGTCACCCCAGCAGGTGAGCGTGGTGGAGGGCGTGATCGCGCAGGTGTTGAGGTCGCCGCCGCTGATCGCAGCGTGAATGCCCGAGGTCGGTGCCGCGAGGCGGTTGAGGGAGCTGGTGCCCCAGCACGAGATCGCGCCGCCGGGGGTGAGGCCGCAGGTGTGGTCGGTGCCCACCGCGACGGATGCGTAGGGGCCGCCCGTGAACGGACCCGTGACCTCGCCGAACGTGTCGTCGCCCCAGCAGTCGATCGCGCCGACATCGTTCACGCCACAGGTGTGCTCGGCGCCGACGTCGACGGACTTCCAGCCCTGTCCACCCGGCGAGGTGGCCTTGCCGTAGGTGTCGTCGCCCCAGCAGAACAGCAAGCCCCCTGAGAGCAAGGCGCACGCGTGGGTGGGGCCCACCGCCAGCGCAACGGCGTTGGGCAGCAGGGGAGGACTCGCCACGCCGTACGTGTTGTCGCCCCAGCAGTTGACCTGGCCGTTGGAGCTGCGGATGCCGCAGATGGTGCGGTTGCCGGGCACGAGCACGTTGTAAGCGATGGTGGGCGGAATCTGCTCGCCGTACGAGGACGTGCCCCAGCAAGTGGTGGAACCATCGGTGCGGTTCGCGCAGGTGTGGGTGCTCCCGGGTGCTACTTCCGCGTAGTCCCCGGCGGGCACATCGAGGCTCACGAACCCTGAGTCGCCCCAGCAGGTGAGCTGGTCGTCGGCGTCGATGGCGCACGCGTGGACCGCGCCGGCCTGCACGTCTTCGAAGGTGCCCGACGGCGGCGTGCCGATGCGCTCGTCGCCCCAGCAGCGCAGGGTGTGGTCGGTGGTGAGGCCGCAGGTGAACTCCCCGCCTGCCGCCAGGTCGAGGAAGGTGACGCCAGCGGGCGGCGTGGACTGCAGCTCTGAGTTGGAGCCCCAGCAGGTGGCGGTGCCGTTGGACGCCAGCGCGCAGGCGTGGTTGCCGCCCACGGCCAGCCGCTTGAACGCGCCCGGTGGCGGTGTGGTGGACCCGTTGGTGGCCGCGCCCCAGCAGGTGAGGCTGCCGATCTGATTGCGGGCGCAGGCATGCTGCAGGCCGACCCCGATCTCGACATAGGTGCTGCCGGCGGGGGCGGTGGTGATCGAGCCCCAGCACGCGAGTTGGCCCGTGTCGCGGATCGCGCACGCGATGGAGGAGCCGGTGTCGACCCGGCGCGCAAGGAGGCCATCGGGGGGCAGCGCCTGGCCCACGTCGTTGAGGCCCCAGCAGCGGACCACACCGTTCTCATCAACGCCGCAGCCGTACCGGGTTCCGGACCGCAGCGAGCTGAGCTCGAACCCGCCCGTGCGCGCCAAGGAGGTGCCCGGAACGCTCGTGGTGGTTCCGTCCGACGCCGTGGCCTGGCAGGTCCACACCTCGCCCTCGCCGAGGTCCTCGGCGGGCACGGTGTCGTTGGTGTAGACCGTGCGCTGCGGTCCCACATCGCCGGCCTGGGGGTAGGCGACGCCGTCGCGCAGCCAGGAGAAGGTCGTGAACGGCAGGTCGCTGTCGGGGTCGGTGGGAGGCGTGAGCAGCTCGCAGTAGAGGTCGTCGGCGTTGGTGCGGCTCCAGCGCGGGTTGACCCGCACGCCTGGTGAGGTGGGCGGTGCGTTCACCACCGTGACCTTCGTCGCGGTGAACCGAGGGCTCGCCGCGGCACCATCCGACACCACCGCGGACACCTCGATCTGCTGGCCGCGTGCGAAGAACGACCCCGAGAGGGTGTTGAGGCTGCTCTCCTGCACAGTGAAGTTGTCGACTCGCCAGCGGTACGTGGTGGTGAGGCTTGCGGCATCGACGGGATCGGGGTCGGTAGCACCCAGGACCGCTGTGACGGTGGTGCTGGTGTTCGGGGACGCCGGCGAGATCGTGAGCGACTGGATCGAAGGAGGGGAGTTGGCCACCACCACCGGTGCGCTGGCGACCGCGGTGCCGGACGTGGTGGGATCGCGAGGCGTCGCCAGCACGCGCACGCTGTCGCCACGGTTGAACGCCACGGCCGGGAGCTGAGCGGCCGCCGCACCCGTCACGATGGCGTCGTTGACGTACCAGACGTAGCTGACCGAGAGGTTGTTGGTGTCTTGGGTGTCGGGGTCCGTGAGGCCCGACACTGAGGCGATGATCGTGCTGGCTTCGGTGGGCGTAGCGGGGGAGAGCGTGACCGAGGTGAGCCGGGGCGGCGCGTTGCCTACGGTGACGGTGCTGCTCGACACCGAGCTGCCCAGGTCGAAGCCGTCATCGGGGATCACGGCGCAGCGCAGGGTGTCGCCGCGCTTGAACAGGCTGGCCGACAGGCTCGGCGTGGCGTTCGCGAGGGGGGCCGCGTTGAGAAACCAGCTGTAGACGACGTCCTGAGGATCGCCATCGGCATCGATCCACCCGGTCGCCGTGCACGTGGCGGGTCCGGCGCGGGTGGGCGGGCTGGGTGAGATCGAGGCCGCGCTGACCATCGGAGGCGCGTTCGCCACCACCACCGGCATGGCCTTGTAGGGCGTGGCGGTGCCCGTGGCATCCGACACGACGATCACGGCGCGAACGCTGTCGCCGCGGCTCAGGTAGTTCTTGGTGAGGGTGTCGCTGATCACGCCGGGCACGGCCACATCGTTCACCTCCCAGGTGATGATGAGGCTCACCGGGTCGTTCTCGGGGTCGGTGGCGGAGGCCGAGACCCGCAGATCGGTGAGCGCGGTGGGGGTCTCGGGGGTGTAGACCACGCCGGTGATCTGCGGGATCGCATTACGAATGCGCACGGTGGGCGTGGTGAAGCTGGGCCCGGCCCCGGATGGGTCCGACGGGGTGATGCGGCAGGCCACGTCGAGGTCGTTCGAGAACGTATTGGGCGGGAGGTTGCTCGCGTAGCCGGCTTCAGCGCCCTCCACGAGCCACACGTAGTCGAGCTCGACCTCGTCGCCGTCGAGGTCGGTGACCACCAGGTCGAGCTGCAACGACTGCCCCGGGAGCGGCGACGCCGTGCGGATGACGCCGGTGACCGTGGGAGGCGAGTTGCCGATGGTGACGGTGTTGCTGATGACGCTGGGACCAACCTGATCGTCGTCGTCGCCCGAGACCTCGCAGGACACGGCGTCGCCGCGCGAGAAGTCAGCGCCGGTGAGCGTGGAGGACCGTGCGTCGGGCAGGGCCTGCCCGTTCACCGTCCAACGGTAGAGCTCGACGACATCGTCGCCATCGGCATCGACCACACCCGAGGGTGTGCAGGTGAGCACTGTGGCTTCGGTGGCGTTGCCGGGGCTCAGCGTGGCGGAGGCGATGGTGGGCGGTGCGTTGCGCACGTAGACCGCACCGGCCGCCTTGGGCTCGCTGGTGGTGGTGGCATCGGAGGCGGTGACATCGAGCGTGATCACCGCGCCGCGGTAGAGTCGCTCGGCCGGGATGATCGGGCTGGTGCCAGCTTCCTCGCCGTTGATCTTCCAGGCGTACACGAGGGTGATCTCGTCCCCATCGGGGTCGATCGCGTCGACCTCGGCGCGCACATCGGCGGCGCGGGTGGCGGGATCGGGGAGGATGGAGACCGAGCGCACGATGGGCGTGGTGTTGCCCAAGGTGAGCTCGTCCGTGGCAGGCTCGCCGTCGACCCGACCATCGGACGGGATGCCGGTGGCGCGCACCACGGAGCCGCGTCGTCCGGTGGCGGGCTGCAGGGTCTCGGCGGACTCGCCGGGCAGCTCGGTGCCGTCGATCGACCAGCTCCAGCGGAAGGTGACGGGGTCGCCATCGGGATCCGAGCCCGCACCCTCCACGAGCAAGGTGCCGTTGGCCGTTGCGCCCTCAGGCCCCAGGGTGACCGTGCCGGTGGGGGGCGCGTTGCCGATGGTGACCGAGGCCGATGTGGTGGGCGCATCAGGGTCGCCGGCGTCGAGGGCGAGCTCCACGGTCCAGCGCTGGTCGCGGCTGGTCTGATCCGCGCTCACCTCCAGGGTGTTCAGCCCGGGCACCACGGCGCCATCGCGCTTCCAGGTGGCCACGACCGGCAGCTCCTGGCCACCGTCGAACACCGCACGGAGCGTGTCGAGGGTGGTGGGTGCCTCAGGCTCGATGTGCACCGGCGGCGGCTCCGACGGAGGAGAGCACGCCATCCCGAACAAGACCAGGGACCACGTCGACCGTAGCATCAACCCATCCTGCGGGACCAGCGAGCCCGCAGGCGCACTGTACGCCGACACAGGGGGGGTCCGCATCTTCGTCAGGGAAATGTCAGGCGGACCCAGGCGGGTCGGCGACAGGAGTTCCGGTGCGTCGGCCTGAGATCAGGCGCGCTGGATGGCCCGCGCGAGCCCCACAAGGCCGCGCTCCAGCACCTCCTCCGAGGGGCCGAACGAGAAGCGCGCGTAGTTCTGGAACCGACCCGGACGATCGGGGCGCCGCCGCCCTGGGTTGATGTCGAAGAACTCGCCCGGCACGAGGATGACGCCCTCGGCGAGCGCGCGGCGGAACAGCCCCATGCCCGTGTTCGCGCCGTCGGGCAGACCGGAGAGGTCGCCCCACACGTAGAAGCCGCCCTGGGGCTCGGCGGGCACGCGCACCCCGAGGCGCTTGAGCCCGTTCAGCAGGAGCTCCCTCTTGCTTCGGAAGCTGGTCTGGATCGCGCGCGCCTCGGTGTCGGCGAGCTCGCGCTCCACCAACGGGATCGCAGCCCGCTGCATCGGACGCGCGCAGCCACCGTCGAGGAAGCTGCCTGCCGAGGCGACCTTCTCGATGAGCGCACGCGGGCCCACGGTCCAGCAGACGCGCCAGCCCGGGTAGCGCCAGTTCTTGGTGAGGCCGTCCACGATCGCGATCGGATCGTGGTCGACGTCCTCGACCATCTCGGCCGCGCTCACCGTGAGGCGATCCCCCACGTAGGTGTAGTGGCTGTAGAACTCGTCGAGGATCAGCGTGGTGTTGTAGGTGCGGGCCACATCCACCCACGCGCGCAGATCGTCGCCGTGCAGGAGGCGGCCGGTGGGGTTGCCGGGGTTCGAGAGCAGCGCGGCCGAGAGGCCACGGCCCAAGATCTCGTCGCGCAGCTCGTTGGCGCTGAACGAGTAGCCGCGCTCGGCCTGCAGCGTGATCGGGATGGGCACGAAGGTGCCGAAGCTGCCGAGCAGCTCCTCGTAGGCGGTGTAGTCGGGCAAGAAGTGCCCGATGTTTGCGCGGCCCAAGGTGGTGACGATGCGCGTGAGGGCGGCACGTCCGCCCGGGCTGATCGCCACATTGTCTTTCGTGTACTGAGAGGTGCGGCCGACGCGGTAGCGCTCGTTGTAGAGGCGCGCGACAGCCTCCTTGAGCTCGACGAGGCCATCGACCGGCGCGTACTCGTGGTCGTCGTTCGAGATGTGGACCGTGTGGATGCGGTCTGGCGCACCAGGCAGCGGGCCCGTCTCGGGCGCACCCTGGCCGAGGTTGGCCCAGCCCTCGCTGGTGGGGCGGTAGCCGGCCTTGGCGGCCTCGGTCATCACGTAGATGACGCCGGTCTTTGGGACGGCGCGAAACGCGCCTTCGGGGGTGGGTGGCAGCATGCGCGCGGCTATCGCGAGGGGGGGTGTGTCGCTAGAGAGCGTGCACGAGGCCGCGGCTCATCGGCTGAGGCCCACCCACCGGGTGATGCGGCTCACGAGGCCTTCAGGGCGGACCTCGACGGTGTCTTCTTCGTCGTCCTCAAAGCCGAACAGGACCTCCACGGAGGAGAGATCGGGGTCGAGGTCGCCGAGGAACGCGAGCGCGCTCTCGAGGCCGGAGACCTCGGGGAGACCGCGGTCGCGTCGCCACGCGAGGCCATCGTGCAGCAGGCGCGCCACATCCTCGGCCTCGGCCGCGACCATCGGCTGCGTCTCGGCGTGGTCGGCCACCAGGGCGTTGACGTTGCCCTGCGACAGGCCTGTGCGCAGCTGCAGGGTGGTGAGGCCGGCATCGGCGCAGTCCACCGTGACGATGAGCACCGCGCGCGCACCATCGCCGTGACCGCGCACGAGGGCGGCGTGCAGGGTGCGCTCGCGCTCGTACCAGTCCTGGCTGATCCAGGCATCGGTGATCGGCCAGGCAGCGACACGCCCTGGGGTGGCCTTGGCCCGGACGGTGCGGGCTGAGCGGACCTTTTGCGCCTCGGCGCGCCGTTCCTTCTGGCGCTTGCGCGCCTTCGCATCCCGCTGTTCTTTCGCCGTCGTCATTCGACCTCCCAGGCCGTCGCCCTCTAGCCCATCGGCCCCATTCGTTCCGCCGCGATCGTCAGGGTTCTGTTGTGAACCCTGGGGGAATGGGGGTGTCGTGATAGCGTCGGGGCGCTTTGTGGCGGGGTTTGCGGCCCAGCCAACAGGAGGCGAACGGTGGCTCGACGCGACATCAGCACCCCGATTGTGGGCCTCTACCTCGGTGTCTTCTGGACCGGTGTGGCCTTGCTTGGCGTCTACATCACGAGCAACGGAGCGCCGAGCGCGCCCGAGCTGAAGTGGGCAGAAGAGCCCGTGATGACCATCACGAAGCTCGAGCTGCAGATCGCCACCGAGTCGGTGGATCCGGATGGCGACTCCATCGACTACACGTTCGTGTGGAAGCGCAACGGCGTGGTCGATGAGACCAAGTCCAGCAAGACCGTGCCGGCCAAGGACACCCGCTCGGGCGACACCTGGGACGTGATCGTCACGCCCAACGATGGCACCTTCGAGGGCTGGGGCTGCGGCCTCCCGTGGCGCGACTGCGCCGGCGCCATCTCGGCCACCGCATCGGTCACGATCCAGAACACGCCGCCCACGGCTCGCCTGCGGTTCATCGGTGCCGAAGAGGCTGAGATCACGTCGTACGACGGCAAGTCGGATGTGTCCCTGCAGCTCTCCTGCGTGGATGCCGACGCGATGAACAACGACCGCGACGAAGCTGCGGCCCGGCGCGCTGCGGGTTCGCCCCCGTTCACGCCGGAAGAGCTCGCGGCCCGGCCGGATCCCTGCACCTACACGGTCGCATGGTGGCCCGCCGATGCCACGCCCGCCGAGGGCGAGGTGTCCGAGTACACGGGCCTGATGCTCGACAAGAAGACGCTTGCGTCGAGCAAGGCGGGCTGGAAGGTCAGCGTGGTGGCCAACGATGGCGAGGCCGATGGCCCGCTCGTCGAGTTCGAGCTGCTCCCCGCCGAGGGCTGATCCCCGCGCTCCAGCGGATCACCGCGCGGCTCCCCGGCGGGCTGTGCTATGCCTGGGACCGATGTCGGGAGGCAGGATGCGAGCGCGCTGGTGGTTGGCTCTGAGCCTCGTGTCGGCGTGCGGCACCGACCGTGTGGCTGCGTTCGAGGAGGGCCTTGTCGCGACCGACGACGTGGGCACCACGCTCCCGAACGATCCCATCCAGCCGGGTGAGCCTCCGCAGCCGGCCGAGACCGACGATGTCACCGACGACACCGCCGCGGTGCCAGTGGGCTCGCTCCGCTTGGACGCCGCCAACAAGTACGCCTGCGGGCTGGTCTCCGGCGGGCAGCTCGCGTGCTGGGGCGCCAACGACGACGCTCAGGCGTTGCCGCCCGTGGGCACCTTCACGGCCGTCGCCACCGCCGACCGC
Organism: uncultured Enterobacteriaceae bacterium; assembly: GCA_964396405.1. Lineage (GTDB taxonomy): Bacteria > Myxococcota_A > UBA796 > UBA796 > JACKEO01. Next base: position 29,072 of record CAYNFK010000006.1, on the reverse strand, counting down.
CATGCCTGCGCGCTCGACGGTGCCGGCGCGATCACCTGCTGGGGTGCGGCTGAGGCCGGCCGCCGTGCAGCCCCTGCCGGCAGCTTCTCGGGCCTGTCGTCGGGCTCCGAGACCATGTGTGCGCTCGACGACGAGGGTGCGCTCACGTGCTGGGGTCCTGGGCTCACCACGCCCGAGGCCGCACCCTGGAACCGGCTCGCTGTCGGGAACGGCTTTGTGTGCGGCATCACGGTCTCAGGATCGGCCGTGCAGTGCCTGGGTACCGGCAAGGCCGTCACCGACGCGCCCGACGCCGGCGTGTTCGTGGAGATCGTCGCCGGTGCGGGCCACGCGTGTGCGCTCGATCCCGAAGGCGACGTCACCTGCTGGGGCACCAACGATGAAGGGCAGGCCCGACCGCTGGGCGGACCCTACACGAGCCTGGCGGCTGGTAGCAAGACCACCTGCGGTGTGGAGTCCGATGGGGGCGTGCGCTGCTGGGGCGATGTCACCGCTGGGCAAGACGCCGCCCCTGCCGGCACCGACTACGCCGCGCTGGCCTTGGGCCTCGACCACGCCTGTGGTGTGGACGTGGGTGGCGCGATCACCTGCTGGGGCGTGAACGATCGGTTCCAGGCCACAGCGCCGGTGCTCGACGCCGAACAGGTCTCGGTGGGGCTCGGCAACATCGGGTGCGCCGTGCGCGTCGGTGGCCGCCTGGTGTGCTTTGGGCCTGACTCGGCCGCCACCCAGCCGCCCGTCGGCACGTACGTGCGCGTGAGCGTGGGGGAGGCGCATGCCTGCGCCGTCACCAGCAACGGCCGCTTGGCCTGCTGGGGCGACAACGCGTTCGCCCAGTCCACGCCCCCTGGATCGGCCGGCTGGGTCGATGTCTCGGTCAGTCGGCAGACGAGCTGCGGCCTCGGCGGCGCGAACGCCGGCGTGTCGTGCTGGGGCACCCGCGCGCTGGCCGCCACCACCGGCGCTCACACCGACCTGCACGCTGGCGACTTCCACTACGTGGCCGTCAAGGCGGATGGCCGGCTCTCCGATCAGGGCGCCAATGCGGATGGTCAGCGCAACGAGGACACCGCGGCGCGCTTCGTGCGCGTGGCGGCCGGCACGAAGAACTCGTGCGGCATCCTCACCGATGGGTCTGCGAAGTGCTGGGGCTTCGACGACAAGGGCAAGAACGTCGTGCCTGCTGGCGTGAAGTTCTCCGACCTGGCCACCGGTGCCTCTCACACCTGCGGAGTTCGCACCAACGGCGGCCTCCAGTGCTGGGGCGACACCACGAACGGTGCCACCGCCCCGCCTGCCGGCACCTACGCCACCGTGAGCGCCGGCGCGGGCATCAGCTGTGCTGTGGCCGTGGATGGCCGGTTGCGCTGCTGGGGCCGCAACGCGCTCTGAGCGCGGCTACGGCACGGCGCCGTGCCGGGTCTTGGGGGAGGCCCAGCAGCAGATCGGGCAGACCGCGGCGTCGTGTCCGCGGGCCGGGCAGTGCTCGCGCCCGAAGAAGATGATCCGAAGGTGCAGCGCGTTCCAGTGCTCTCTCGGAAACAGGGCCTTGAGATCACGCTCGGTGCGTTCTACGTTCGCACCCGACGAGAGCGACCAGCGCCAGGCCAGCCTGTGGATGTGGGTGTCCACAGGGAAGGCGGGCACGCCGAAGGCCTGGCTCATCACGACGCTGGCGGTCTTGTGACCCACACCGGGGAGGTCTTCTAAGGCCTCGAAGCTGCTCGGGACCTCGCCGCCGTGGCGCTCCACCAGCAGCGTCGACATGCGCACCAGGTTGCGCGCCTTGGTGGGGGCGAGGCCCACCTCGCGAATCAGCGCCTGCACGGTCTCCGCAGGCAGGGCGGCCATCGCTCGGGCGTTGGGCGCGAGGGCGAACAGGGCCGGCGTGACCTGGTTCACCTTCTTGTCGGTGGTCTGGGCGGAGAGCGCCACAGCCACCAGCAGCGTGAACGGATCCACGTGATCGAGCGGAATGGGCGTCTCGGGGTACAACGCGGCCAGCTGATCGTGGATCCGCGCGGCCCGCTCGACGATGCGCATCCGCCCTCCAGGATGCCGTCCCTAGCACGCTGGTCGGGGGTGGGGGAGCTGGACGGATCCAGGGGTCGGCGATCTATTTCGGCAGAATATTGCCGAAATGTGTGGACGCGGGACCCGTGGTCGGGCATGTTGTGGGTGGGCACGGACACACGGAGGCCCTCATGCGACCCTCGACCTGGATTCCTTCTTTCGGCGTCATCGCGCTTGCGGCGCTCGGCGCTTGCGGCACCCCCGAAGGCGCGCCAGATCCGGCGAATGATGCCTCGCTTCGGCGCATGGAGAACTGCGACGACCTCAAGTCGCGCCTCTCCGATGTGATCACCGAGCAGCTCGTCACCGGCTACTACGGCTACCGTGGCGGCGTGCTCGAAGACGGCGCTGAAGGCGCCCCCTCCGACAACGCGGCGGGTGGTGATGGCGACGCGGCCGATGCGCCCGACGACTTCACCGGCACCAACAACCAGGAAGCCGGCGTCGACGAGCTCGACCTCGTGAAGACGAACGGCACGCACATGTTCGTGGCGCAGGATCGCTCGCTCCACATCGTGAAGTCCTGGCCTGCGGCCGACACCGAGAAGCTCGCCACGCTCGCGCTCGATGGGTGGGCCACCGGCCTGTTCCTGGTCGGCGACCGCGCCGTGGTGTTCACGCAGCTCGATCAGTCGCCGTTCGGCTCCGATGGCACCGAGCGCAGCTGGTACCCCTCCACCCGCGTCACGGTGATCGACGTCTCGGATCCCGCCGCGCCCACCGTCGAGCGCACGGTCGATGTGGATGGCTGGGTGGCCGATGCGCGCCTTGTGGGCGACGACGTCACCTTTGTGCTGAACCAGTACATGGCCCTCCCCAACAGCTTCTGGGAGCTGGTGTGGTCGGATCAGGGCGATCTGCCGGCCTACCCGGTCGACTGGGAGGACGAGGAGGCCTGGTCGGCCGCCGAGGATGAGGCGCGCGCTCGCCTGGCCCCCCAGGTGGCTGCGCTCGTGGCCTCGCTCGACCTCGACACCGTGTTGCCGCGCTGGCGTCAGGCGGCGGGTGAGTCGGTCGAGAGCATGTACGCCTGCGAAGATCTCTACGCGCCGGCCGTGCTCACGCCGCTCTCCATGCTCTCGGTCGTGCAGCTCGACACGAAGACCGGCGACCTCGGCAGCACCGGCCTGATGTCGGATGGCTGGACCATCTACGCCTCCTCGGAGAACCTCTACGTGGCGCAGACCAGCCAGTGGTGGTGGGGCTTCGAGGATGAGGGCAAGAGCCACATCCACAAGTTCTCGCTCCAGTCGGGCAGCGAGCCGGCCTACCTAGCCTCGGGTGTGGTCGATGGCTGGCTCTACGACCAGTTCGCGATGTCGGAGTACGAGGGTCACCTGCGCGTGGCCACCACCGACCTCACCAACTGGTGGATGCAGGGTGAGGAGGCCGACGTCGAGGAGCCCGCGAACAACGTGTTCGTGCTCAAGGACGACGGCGCGGGCGACCTCGGTGTGGTCGGGCACGTCGGCGGCCTGGGCCCCAACGAGCGCATCTACGCCGCCCGGATGATGGGCGACAAGGGCTACGTGGTCACCTTCCGGCAGACCGATCCGCTGTTCACGCTCGACCTGTCGGACCCCACGAACCCCCGCGTGGTGGGTGAGCTGCACATGCCCGGCTACTCGGCCTACCTGCACCCGATGGACGACGACCACCTGCTCGCCGTGGGCATGGCCGGCCTGGAGACCGGTGAGCTCACCGGCCTCGCGGTCACCGTGTTCGACGTGAGCGACCTCGCCAACCCCAGCATCGCGGCACAGCACGAGGTGGCGGGCAACGGCTGGGCCTGGTCGGAGGCCCTGTGGGATCACCACGCCTTCACCTTCCACCGCGACACGCTCACCATCCCCGCGTTCACCGAGAGCTACGACGAGGTGGCGGGCACCTGGTCGGGCTTCTCCGGCACCATCTCGTTCCGTGCCACCACCACGGGCATCAGCGAGCTGGGCCGGGTCGATCACCGCGAGCTGGTCGCGCAGTCCGAGTGCCTGTGGCAGAGCTACTACGGCGGCGGCGTCGAGGGCGATGTGGGCGTCAGTGACGGCGGCGATGTCGTCGAGGGCAATGAGGGCGGCGACAGCGCCGGCGGCTCGGACGGCTCCACCGGGAGCGGCGAGGTCGACCCGGTCGAGCCTCCCGACGACGGCGGTGACGTGGACTCCGAGCCCGGCGACGTGGGCGAGTGGGACCCCTGCGGCTGGGACAACTACTGGTACGCCCAGGTCCGCCGCTCGGTCTACATCGAGGACAATCTGTACACGATCTCCAACTACGGTGTCCGTGTGAACGACCTCACGGACCCCTCGATCAGCATCGCCGACGTGGTCTTCTTCCCGGAAGAGAGCCCCGCCGAGTGAGCCCCCGAGGCGGGCAGGTCCCGCCTCCTCCATCCAGGCCCCGGAAGACCTCGTGTCCTCCGGGGCCTCTTGGCTTAGAGGGCCCCTCGGAGCCTACGCGCCGTCGCCCAGCTCGGTGGGCAGCACCAGCACGTCGCAGGCCGACTTCACGACGACGCTGCGGGCCACGCCGCCGAGCAGGAAGCGCTCGATGCCCGTGTGGTCGCGGTTGCCCACCACCAGCACGTCGTAGCGGGAGGAGGCCTCGACCAGCAGGTCGGCGGCTTCACCACGAAGCACCAGCGCCTCGCCGCGCACGTCGGGGTGCAGCGTCTCGAGGTGCTCACTCACCCTGACCAGGAACTGCTTCTGCTTGGCCTGCCACTCGCGATCGAGCACAGCGTTGAGCTCGGGACGGCGGGTGCTCACCAAGGTGCCAGGCACGGCGTGCAGCAGGTCGACGATCGCACCGAACCGCAGCGCGACGCGGTTCGTCTCGCGCAGCACGAAGGCGAGGCGGCTGCTCTCGGGGTCGATGCCCACCAGCATCCGGACCTTGCCGACCGGCTGACGATCCGTTCGCGGCACGTAGACCGGGCAGAAGGAGCGACGCAGCACGCGCACGGCCATCGCAGACTGGAAGAGGCGCTCCAGGCCCTGCGGCTCGCGCGGACCCACCACCAGCACGTCGTAGTGCTTGGTGATCGCCACCAGCTCCTCTTCCGGCTCGCCCTGCACCACGCGAGCGGCCCCACGCTCGGACTCCGGCACCTGTTGCAAGAGCGCTTCGAGGCGCTCAGCCGCGTCGGGCAGCGTGCCGATGTAGACCAGATCCAGCCGTCCGCGAACGAACTTCGACAACGACATGGCCCGACCGAGGAGCCAGTCGTACCCCCCGAGCTTCAGGTCGAGGCCCACCGCGATGTTCATGCCCACCCTCTTGGTCGTCGGAAAGAGCCCGACTCTAACCCAGGCGATCGTCGGCGCGTGAACTGGATGCAGGGCCTGACGGCCTTGAGACCTCAGCTCTCGAGGTGCTGCCCAGCATCGGCGATCGCGAGCCAGAAGCCGTACAGGTCGAGGTGCATGGCGACCTCCCGCTCCCGTGCCAGCGCGCGCCCCATCGGGGCCATCGCAGCGAAGCGCTCCGGCATCGCCCGCACGGTGCGCTCCAGCTCCCGCGCCGCCGGGGCCACGAGGGCCGTGCGTCCGGCCCACACTGCGGCCGCGACCAACTCGTCGAGGTCGAGCACGGCCTCTTCAATCTGGGCCTCGTCTTCACCGTCGTGGACAGCGTCCTCGATGGCGTCCAGGTAGGCTTCGAGGTCGACCGCTTCGAAGGCCTCCCTGAGCAGGACCGCACCCGGGCCGGTGCGCCACGCGTGCGCATCGTGGAGCAGGGCCGGATCGGCGCCGAGTCGCACCAGCATCCCAGCCAACGCCGCCAGCTCCAGCGCTTCCTCTTCGTCATCCACGCCCGTGGTGAGGATCTCGTCCAGCTGGTCGGACATCAACGGGATCTGCGGATCGGTCATGGTGTGGCCTCGCGCCCCGGATGTCTCGTTCGACGGGCATCGTCCAGGGAGGTCCACCGGGTCTCCTCGGCTTGGGCGAGGGCGGCGAGCACGCGCTGGCTGGTGTCGGGTGACAGGCCCAAGGTGAGGAGCACCCGGTCGCCGTGCACCTGGAGTGCGTGGGTGCCGTCCGCTCGGGCGAGGCCGGCTCGCAGGGCCACGGCGGCCTGATCGGCGTCCTCGGCGCTGTCCCAGGCGGTCCACCACTGCACGGCGAGGCCATGAGCACGATGGGAGAGCACAGCGTACCGATCGCCTCCCCAGCCCGCTGCGGCCTGCACCACGACGTCATCGTGCGGGCTCCGGTCGAGCCAGGTGGCCAGCAGCGCGCGGGTCCCCAGCTCGCCCAGCGCGTCATCGTCGAGCAGCCTCCAGCCCGGGCCCGCCAGCCGGGTAGGGGATGTGAGCAGCGGCCAGCGCGGCGGATCGTCGAGCTCCAGCCACCGCTCGGGGTGGAGGATGTGCTCGGTCGACAGGGGAGGCGTGACCAGCGCGGCGTCGAGCCCTGCGATCCCACGTGCCTGCACCACAGCGTGGGCGAACCGCACGCCCTGCTCGTACGGAGCGAGCAGCGCCATGCGAACGGCCAGCGGAAGGCGGGTCAGCGCCGGGGCGAGGTCGTCGGGGTCGGGGGTGGGCAGGTAGGTGGAGACGAAGTCGTCGGCGGGGAGCGCATCGAGGAGGTCCCTTCGATCGCCCGCGGCGAGGCGCAGCATCGCGTAGGTGGCGTCACCCTCCAGCGCCGATCGGAACGCGAGGCTCAGGTCGCCGGACGGCCACCCCCCTTCCAGGAGCGCGTCGATGCTGCCGTGCTGATCCTGCAGCGCGTGAACCAGCTCGTGCGACGCCACGAGACCGTCGGTGCTGGTGGGCGCGAAGCCGTTGCCCTCGAACTCGCCAGGCCGCGTGACCAGCACGAGGCGCTCCAGGCGGGGGTCGTACCAGCCGCCCAGGCTCTCCCCGAAGGCGTCCTCCTGGAGCTGCGCCAGATCGAGCCCCGGCGGACCCAGGCGCAGCGCCTCGAGCACGAGGCCTAGGCGCTCCATGTCGCGTCGGGACCGGCCGCGGCGGTTCTCTCGGGCCGTGCGTGCGCGCACGCTCGCTTCGTCCTCGATCACCACGGGCACGTCGCGCAAGAAGGGCAGTCCGCGCACATCGGCGACCGCGGCGTGCAGAGCGTCGGTGGCCTGCTGAAGCCCAGGGTGGGGCTGGGGGCCGTGATCGGCCAGCGCCGTCGCGAGCAGCAGCCCGATCATGGCAGGGCCTTGGGGCCCAGGTCGGGCACGGGATCGTAGCCCCCCACGCGGCCCGGATGGCAGCGCGCGATGCGCTTCGCACCCAGCACCAACCCGTACGCGCCGTAGCGCTGGATCGCCTCCACCGTGTACGCGGAGCAGGTGGGCGTGTACCGGCACGACGGCGGCAGGAACGGGGAGATCCCCAGCTGGTAGAACCGGATGGGCGCAATCAGCAGGGTCCGCAGCAGGTTCCCCTCCTCGGCGTCAGTCGAGGAGCGTATAGCGCAACGTCAGCTCTTGGCCCTTGCGCAGCACCACCACCTCAAAGGTCTCCTTCTTGCGCTGACCCAGCCAAAGTCCAAGGATTTGCAGCACATTCCAGGTCTTCTTGCCGTTCACGTACCGGACCACATCCGACGAACGCAGACCAGCCTTGAACAGCGGGCTGGTGCAGCCGAACCCACCCACCTGCCAGCCCTTGGTGTCGTCGGCTTCGTAGCGACGGCTCCAGCCCAGGGTGTTGAAGGTCTTCAGGTCGGCCGTGTAGTGGTCGATGAGGGCGCGTCGGATGGTGAACTCGCCTTCCCCCACACGCTCGATTTCGGGGACGAGGTTCTCGCAGCGGCCGGATCGACCCCGACGCGCCTTGGGCGGCTCCGGCTCCGTGGCGGCGACGGCGCCGTCCTGACCTTTCTGCTGGGGCGGCGCTTCGCTCGCTTCCGCGGGCGCCGGTTCGGACGGCGTCTCCGGCTCGGGCTTTGGCTTCGGCCTGGGGGATGAGGCTGCGGCCTCGGGCGTCTCTGCGACGTCCTCGGGCGGTTCTGGGACCTCCTCGACGGCCTGGCTCGGCTGCTCCGCTTCTTCGGGGACGGCCTCGCCGTCGGGGTCTTCGCCATCGGCCCCTGTGGCTTCTTCCTCCGACGTACCCTCCAGGCCCACCAGGTAGATCGTGGCCTGCCGAATCGGCTCCGGTGCGGCCACCATCACCTGCGGGATCGACACCGTGAGCACCCCGATCAGGGGGCCAAGGAAGATCGTGCCCACGAGCAGCGTGGTGAACACGAGACCTATGGCCTCGCGGATCACCCGGGTGCGGGCATGGGCATCGAGATCGAGGGGCGGCAGGGTGTCCGACATGTGCGCCCCTTCTACCCTTCGGTGGCGCAGTTGCATCCGTTCCATGGGCCGGAGGGTGCGCTGTCGATAGGGGGGCCCGCGGAGGTCGGATGCGCGGTGCTCTGAGTGTGCTGTTGCTGGTTGCGGGTTGCGCCGTGCGCACGCCCCCGCCTGGCGCGGGTCCTCTCGCGTCGCCGGTTGCGCTTCCGATGCTGCGCGAGGCCACGCGCTTGGTGCGCCTGGGTGAGTATGCGGAAGCCGAGGCCCTCCTCACCCGCCTCGTGGCGGACGACGGCGGTCAGGCGGCCGGTGAGGCGATGGAGTCCCTGCTGGAGCAGTACGACACCCTCCCGGTGCCCGAGCTGAAGGTGCGCCTCACCGCGATCGTCACGGCGTGGCCGAAGTCGTCGGCAGCCAACTTCGCGTCCTCGCTGCTCTCTGAGCTCGAGGTGATCGGGCGCCCGGCCGCTCCGCTGGTCGACGTCACCTGGCTGCAGGGCACCGGCGCTTACGCCGACGCGCCGCTCACGATGCTGGTGTTCTGGGAGACCTGGTGCCCTTACTGCCGCCAGGAGCTGCCGAAGCTCGAGGCGATGTCGCAGGCCTACGCGGGGCAGGGTCTGCAGGTGCTGGGCATCTCGAAGCTCTCGCGCGGCACCACCTCCACCGACCTGCTGGCCTTTGCTGCCGAGCACGGTGTGACCTTCGCGCTCGGGGCGGAGTCGGGCACGATCACCGACGCGTTCGGCGTGGACGGCGTGCCGGCGGTGGCGCTGGTGCACCACGGCGAGGTGGTGTGGCGGGGTCACCCGATGATGCTCAGCACCACCGCCGTGGAGAGCTTCCTGGCGGCCGAGTAGCGCCACCGGTTGCCGGTTGGGTAGGAACAAGGTCGGACGGAGGTCGGAATGGACAAGCGCGTGATCGGCGGCTTGGCTGCGGTGTTGGCCGCTGGCGTTGGATTCTGGGCCATGTCGCCGGGAGATGGCGGCGAGGAGATCGCCGCACGCACGCAACCGGATGCGCCGCCGGAAGAGGCCGCTCCTGCGGCGTCTGCAGGTTCGGAAGGCGACGTCGCGGGCCGTGCTCTCACGCCGATGCCTACGCCGCCGGGCGGCTACGTTGCGCCCATCGGAGCCGCTGGAGACCCCCAGGGTCCCGGCGCTGTGGCCTCCGATCTGCGCGCGCTGGCTGTGCAGCTCGAAGGGGCGCGCGTGGCCCTGCCCGATGATGAAGAAGGCGTGGCGGCCGTCCTCGATCGCGCTGTCGACGAGCTGGGTGCGGTGGAGCGCGAGGTGGCGGCGGGCAACGTGGCCGTGGCCGAGGCTAAGCAGCGCGTGATCCAGATCCGGCTCGACGCGGCGATCGGCTTCGACGGCGTGGCCTCGCCGGAAGACGCCAAGGCGCTCAAGGAGGCCCTGGGCTTCGACATGACCGAGGGCGACGAGCTGGGCTGGGGCGTGCCGCTCACCGAGGCCAACTTCGGTCAGATCTTCGGTGAAGAGGCGGGCGGAGCCGAGTAGCGTCGCTTGCGGTCACACGGCTTGCGGCCGCTCATCCAGCGCGTTCTTCGCCGCGCATGACCTACCGACTGCTTCTTCCGCTCGTGGCCGTGCTCGCTGGGTGCTTCCCCGCGCGCGTGCCGTTGCGCACCACGCTCTACCCGGGCTCGGACCCCGACACCCTCGTGCTGCTGATGCCCGGCCTGGGTGCGCACGATCGTGCATTCGGCGACAAGGGCATCGTGAGCGCCGCTCGCGAGGCCGGCGTGAAGGCCGATCTGCTCGCTGTGGACGCCACCCTTGGCTACTACCTGCGCGACCAGCTCAAGACGCGCCTGGGCGAGGATGTGATCGGTCCGCTGTCCGGTCGCTACGAGCATGTGTGGGTGCTCGGCATCTCGATGGGCGGCCTCGGCGCGCTGCTTACCGCGAAGGACTTCGCGCACGAGGTGGATGGGGTGGTGCTCCTCTCGCCCTACCTCGGGCGCAAGCGCACGCTGGAAGCGGTGCGGAGCGGCCAGCGCATGTCCGACTACAGCCCGCCCAACATCCGCGCGTGGGATGAGGACCTCTGGGACTGGCTCAAGCGCCTCGATGGGGATGCTGAGCGCCTGCCGCCCATCTACCTGGGCTACGGCACCACCGATCTCGGCATGCAGAACCACACCTGGCTCTCGGGCTACCTCCCGGCCGAGCGGGTGCGGGTGGCCGAGGGCGGTCACGCCTGGCCTACCTGGCGGCAGCTCACGACCGACCTCGTGCGGGGTCCGCTCTCGGTGGAGCCAGCATTCGGCGCCTCTGTGCCCCAGGGGATCCCGGCGCTCGTGGCACCGCCTGCCCCTGAGCCAGCTCCCGTCGAGGCCGAGCCGGTCGAGGCCGAGCCAGCTCCCGTCGAGCCCGAGCCCCTACCCGTCGTCCCGTAGCGCGCGGCTCAGGCCACGCTGACGCTTCACCTCGCGGGTCGCGTCGGCTTCTTCCGTCAGGTCGCGAGCCGTCCAAGCGGCCACAGCGTGCGCCTGCTCCTCCGCCGACAGCAACACCGACCGGCCGCGTCGACGTGCGCGCTCGGTCACGGTGTGCAGCACCATCCCCGCCGCCACCGACACGTTGAGCGACTGCGCGAACCCGTGCATGCGCAGCCCCACCACGCCGGCGGCAGCCGCTCGCGCGATCGGGTCGACGCCCAGCACCTCCGCACCGAACCACAAGCACACCGGCTGATCGAGCGGCAGATCCTCGGGGGCGACCGCGTCGGCGTCGAGGTCGGCCACCCACAGCGCCACGCCTCGTGCGTGCAGGTCCGCGATCGCCGAGGCTGTGTCAGCGTGCGCGTGCAGGTCAAGCCAGCGATCGGCTCCGCGCGCTGGACCCACCGAGGCACGAAACGCGCGGTCGCCCACCATGTGCACCCGGTGCACCCCGAGCGCGTCGGCCGTGCGCAGCATCGCTGAGGCATTGTGGCGGTGGTGGACGTGCTCCAGCGCACACTCCACCCAGCCCAGCCGGGCGGCGGCGACGTCGGACAGTCGGCGGGCTCGGTCGGGCTTCATCGCTCCATCCTGTCGGCGGCGTTAGCCCGGGCCCACCTCGGAGGCTCTCATGACACTCACCGGCAAGCAGCGCGCCCATCTTCGCGCCCTGGCGCACCCCGTCCAGGTCTCGGTGATGGTGGGCCAGGCCGGTGTCACCGACGCCGTGGTCGACAAGGTCGACAAGGAGCTCGAGATCCACGAGCTGATCAAGGTGAAGGTTCTCGATGGCCCCGTGTCGGCCAAAGAGGCTGCGCCGGCCCTCGCGCTGGCCACCCGCGCCGAGCTGGCGCAGGTGATCGGCAAGACGATGGTGCTCTACCGTCGCCGCAAGAAGGACCCCCAGATCCGCCTGCCCGCGCCAGTCTGAGCGACGGCTAGAAGCGTCCGCCGGCGGAGCCGCCGAGCGAGAGCCCGCCGTGCAGTCCGCCCACAATGCGAATCCAGCCCTTGTCGACAAAACCAAAGCTCAGGCCCAGCTCGAAGTCGGGCACGGGCCACACTGGGCTCTTGAGGTCGGCGGGGTAGTCGGAGGGCTCTCCGGAGATCGCGCGCTCCCAGGCGGTCCGGCCCGCAGGGAGCACGGTGGGGTCGAAGGTCCACTTCTCCATCTCGCCCACCACCGCCACGATGCCCAAGCCGCCGCCGACCACGAAGTCCAGGGTGAACTTGCCTTGGGTCTGCGACGCCTTCACGATCGGGGCGTGGTACGCGCCGTTGGCCCCCACGATCACGCCGCCAAAGAAGGGCGAAGGACGCAGCCAGTCGCCGTCCCAGAAGACGTTGGGGTTGTCGGTGTCGTCCCAGTAGCCCTCGCCCACCAGCGACTGAAGGGCCTCCACGTAGATCGTGCCCACGGTGCGTCCGCGAAAGAACAGAAACTCGAGGCCATACGACGCGCCGAGCACGGCGGGGCGCTCGCCCGCACCGGTGGGCCATCCGGGCACCGCACTGTCGGTGAACCACAGGTCGAGTAGACCGTTGGGAGCGCTGATGTAGCGGGCGCGCACGCCCAGCTCGTAGCGCATGCGCACGCCGTCATCGTCGCCCGGGCGCCTGCGCTGCCGGGGCTCGGGCAGCTCCACCTCGGAGCCCACCACGGGCGGACGCTCGATGGGCGCGGGTGCTGGCGGGGCCTCGGTCTCCGCCTCCTCCTCCGGCGCTGGCACTGGCGCGACGTCGGCACCGGTCCAGATGTCGTCGGGGTGCGACGGAGGCGGTGCCGCCAGGGCAGACATGGGCAGCAGGTAGGTCCAGAGCATGGTGGGCATCCCGGCGCGCACGCTAGCCGTCGCGACGGGGCGCGGACAAGAGATATCAGCTCAGCATGACCCTGCGCGCCCCACCCGACCGCGGCTACGGCCCCGGCGCTGCCCTGTTTGCGATCCTCTTGCTCGGCGGCGGTGTGCTCGGCCTGCTCGGTGTGGTGGGGTCGGTGGCGCTGATGGTGCGCGACCGTCAGGCGCTCGACGAGCTTGTGGCCGCCGGCATCGTCGCCGAAGGGGTGGAGATCCAGATCTGGCACCCGCACGACGGCGCGCACAGTGGCTGCCTCGTGGTGGACGGTGAGCTCACCCGCTGGGATGGCGGCGTGGAGACGGCGTCCGTGCCTCTGCGGGGCGCGACGATCGATCGCGTGGGCGAGCACCTGATGGTGGTGGGCCCCAAGCGCTCGGTGGCCTGCCCGGTCGGGCGGAGCGTCGAGGCCGACCTGTTTGAGGAGGTGCTGCGCGAGGTCGCGCTCACCCCGGTCGACGACGCGCCCCCTGCGGAGCCCACCGATCCGCGCTTACGCCGGGCGCTGGGGCTCGACGACGCGGCGGAGCAGCCGCCTGTAGCGCAGCCCGATCCGTAGCAGATCCCAAGGCGCTTCCAGCATGTGCCACAGGCGCACCTTGCTGCCGTCCACATCGCGCCACACCCGCAGCGGCACCTCCACCAGGTAGGTGCCCATCTGCGACACGGTGACCGCGGGGTGGGTGCCGAGCCAGCGCGCGAGGATCTCCACGTCGAAGGCCCAGCGCGTGCTGTAGGGCTCCGCAAACAGCTCGGAGATCGTGGGCGTGCGGCGAAACAGCTTCGCCCCGCACTGGGTGTCGTACACCGGCATGCCCAGCAAGAAGGAAGCCGCACCCGCCGCCACCCGACCGAAGTAGTGCCGCAGGGCCGGCCGCTCGATGGTGCGCCCCAGCAGACGCACCCGCGAGCCCAGCACCACCTCCACCTGCGGCTGGCTCCGCAGCACCGAGAGGAGCAGCGGGATGTGGTCGAGCGGGGTGGCGAGGTCCGCGTCCCAGAAGCCGACCACCGCCACCGTGTCGTCCGACAGCGCCGTGGAGATGCCCACGCGCACGGCCTCAGCCTTGCCTTGGTTCTTGGGAAGGATCAGCGCCTGGAACCGGTCCGGTCGACGCGCGGCCAGGGTGGTGAGCAGGGTGGCCGTGCCGTCGCGGGAGCCGTCGTCCACGAACAGGAAGCGCACGTCGTGGTGGAGATCGCACCACGCCTCGAAGGCGTCGACGTCGAGACGCGCGGCCTCGTCGTAGCAGGGAACCACCAGCACGGTGTCGACGGCCATGGGGGGTCCTCGGTGGCTGGGGTATCATGGCCTCTCAAGGGCCGAGGCGCGCATGCGGTGGGGTTGGTGGGTTGCAGGAGCGGGGATGCTGCTCAGCGCGTGCGCTGACGTGCCCTCCCAAGGTGCGGTCGGTGAGGACGTGTCTGTGGGCGAGCGGCCCGGCCGGGACGCACTCGCGCCGTACGACGAGGCCGAGCAGGCGACCGGCGTGCCGGCGTCTTTGCTGGTGGCGATCGCGCTCGCTGAGACCGGCATGCAGATGGTGGTGGGCGAGGAGGAGTTCCCGGGGCGTCCGCGTGCCTATGGCGTGATGGGCCTACGGACAGGTGCGCTGGAGGAGGCGGCGGCGCTGGCTGGGCTCGATCCGGAGCTGGTGCAGCACGACCTCGACAGCAACGTGCTTGCCGCAGCATCGTGGCTGGCGGATCGTGCGGCCGTTCTGGGCCTGCAGCCGGCCTCCCTCGGCGAGTGGGCCCCGGTGGTGGCGGACTACACGGGCGAGACCGATGCCGAGGTGCGGTCCAGCTACGTGCACGACGCGGTGTACGCGCGCCTGCACACCGGCGCGATCCTGGAAGGCGCAAGCCTCGGCAAGCACGACGCCGACGCGCTCTTTCCGCTCCCGGCCGTGGTGGATCGGGTGGGCCTGGACGCGTCGAACGCCGTGTGGCGACCTTCGCCCAACTTCAACAGCCGCAGCGGCAGCAACGTCGACTTCGTGATCATCCACACCTGCGAAGGCGTGTACTCAGGCTGCTGGGGCTGGCTGGTCAACAGCGCCTCCGGCGTGAGCGCGCACTACGTCGTGAACGAAGCCGGCACGGAGATCAGCCAGCTCGTCAACGAGTCCGACCGCGCCTGGCACATCTCGGCCGCTTACGACTGCGTCAACAACGACAACGTGGAGTGCAACCGCAACGGCACCAGCATGAACACCGTCTCGGTGGGCATCGAGCACGCCGGCTACGCGAGCCAGTCCACCTGGAACAGCACGCTGATTCAGAAGTCGGCCGAGCTCACCTGCGGCATCACCCAGCGCCAGACCGTGCCCCGCGACCGCTACCACATCGTGGCGCACGGCAAGCTCCAGCCCTGGAACCGCACCGATCCCGGCGCGAACTGGCCCTGGACCGACTACCTCAGCCGCGTCGACGTCGCGTGCGGGGGCGGCACCACGCCCGTGCCCGGTCAGCGCGTGATCGACAGCAACAACGCCTCCAACGACACGGCCACCGCCGAGATCACGGCCTCGGCCAACTGGGTCAGCAGCACCAACGTCGGCGGCTTCTGGTCTACCGGCTACCTCGTGGCCCCCACCGAGGCGGTGAGCGACGCCGCGCACTTTCGGTTCCTCAACGCGGCCTCCACCTGCTACGACGTCGAAGCCTGGTGGACGTCGGCCAGCGACCGCGCGCCCGCGGCCACCTACGTGGCCCTGAATCCGTCGGGCACCGAGCTGGGCCGTGCCTCGGTGGACCAGCGCGCGCTGGGCAGCCAGTGGAACCGCTTGGGCACCTGGCGCTTTCCCGCCGGCTGGAACGAGGTGCTGCTGTCGCGTTGGACGGCCGCCGGCGCCTACGTGGTGGCCGATGCCGTCCGCCTCACCCCATCGAGCGCGTGTGGGGGTGGACCCGCTCCCGATGGGGATGGTGATGGCACTCCGGACGCCAGCGACGCCTGTCCCTCCGATCCCGCCAAGGTGGTACCGGGCGTGTGCGGGTGCGGAACCGCCGACACCGATGGCGACGGCGACGGCACGAAGGACTGCGACGACAGCTGTCCTGCCGACCCCGACAAGGTGGAGCCCGGCGACTGCGGCTGCGGCGCGCCCGATGTCGACCTCAACAGCGATGGCACGCCCGACTGCGCGGCCACCTGCGGCAACAGCACGGTGGAGGGCGGCGAGGTCTGCGACGACGGCGGCGCGATCGATGGGGACGGCTGCACCGCCACCTGTCAGCTTGGCGACTTCGTCCTGTCGCCGATCACGCCGGGCACGGCGGGCGTCACCAACACGCTGCGGGTGCAGGGGGCCACGCCTGGCGGCTCGATCACTTGGTATGCAGCCCGGCGTCAGGGCCTCGTCTCCGTGCCGGGATGCCCCACGGCGTCGATGCCGCTGAAGGGCGCTGTCGTGCTCGCCGTAGCGGTGGTGGGTGAGGATACGGTGGCCACACGCACCGGACGGCCGCCTCCGAGCCTCGCGGGCACGTCGTGGCGCTTTGTGGCGGTGGATGCAGCCTCCTGCCGCGTGTCCGACGTGGTGACGGAGACCTTCTGACCCGCGAGCCTGTCGCCACCGCGATCCTCACGGTCGCGCTCGTGTTGCTCGCGCTGGCGATGCGGGTGCCATGGTGGGACGCGGGCCTCACGCCCGATGAGATCGGCAACCTGCAGGCCGGTGGCCTGTGGGCGCTGGTCCTCGATCCCGAGAACGCGGTGAACCCGCCGCTGTGGCGCTTCTTGGGCTGGCTCGGGGGTCCAGGGGTGGGCGCGATCACGCTGGGACGGGCTGTGGCGATCGTGTCGGGCACGGTCGCTGTGGCGTCGGGCGTGGGGGTGGGGCGTCGCCTCGGTGGCCCGGTGGCGGGCCTGCTCACGGGCCTCGGGCTGGCGCTCCTGCCTGTGCTGCTCGATGTCTCCACGCTGCACCGGTCCTACGCGGCCTTCCTGCTGGTGGGCCTGGGCCTGCAGAGGGTGCTGGTGCCAGCGCTCGAACAGGGGGGGCGTGGCCGCTGGCTGGGGGTGGCACTGCTCGGCGCGCTCTGGGTTCAGCTGCACTACGTGGCGGTGGTGCCGCTCGCGGCGCTGCTGGGCCTCGGTGCGGTGCGCACGCGCTCGTGGCGGCTCCCTCTTGTCGTGGGCGCACCGGCGGTGCTGGTGCTCGTGCCGTGGCTGGACCGGGTGCTGATGGGCTCGGGTCGCCGGGTGCCGTCGCCGGATGGTCCGCTCGACACCGTGCTGCGCCTCGCTTCGCTGGGCCTCCAGGCCCCTCCGTGGTTGGTGAAGAACGCAGGCGCGCTCACCCGAGCGCTGGGCGGGGAACCCCCGCGCGCCCAGGTGTGGTTGGGCGGCCTGGTGCTCGGTGTGCTGCTGCTGCACCTCGTCACCCTGCGGTGGCAGTCGACGGCCCGACAGGTGGCAGGGGTGGGAGCTGCGTCGACGCTGCTGGCGTTTGGGTTGGCGGCCCAAGGGCAGTACGTGCGACCGCACGCCGCGAGCCAGCTGGCTGTGTTCTTGCTCCCGCTGCTGGTGTCGGTGCCGGCGCTGCTCACCCGGGCGTGGCTGCGCCTCCCGACCTGGGGGCTGCTGCTCGCGCTGGTGCTGCCCGGCTGGGCGGGTGCGCAGCGGCTGGTGCTGGGTCAGCTCGCGGATCGGGAGGCGATGCCGCACTTCTTGGACCACGCAGCGTCTTGGTCGCAGGGCCGGCCCGTCTTGGTGTTCCCGGCCTACGCGGCCGGGTGGTTGTGGACCCAGGCGTCAGGGCAGGCGCCTTCGGCCTACGACCACCTGGGCGTCTGCAACAACGAGCGGGCCTGCTACGCACACGGCGATCTCACGTGGCGCGGGGTCGATGCCCGGCCTGCAGGTCCAGCGCTGCTCGTGGCCTTCGACCGCAACCGCCCCGCCACGCTCGGAGAGGGCTGCACGGCGCGGCTCGAGTCTCCTGCGTACACCGTGTGGGACTGCCCGTAGCCGCTACCGCGGCGCGGTCCGCTGAAGCCCTGCCAGCACCTCGGGCAGCATGGCGCGTGCGTAGGCCTCGGCGCCCGCTGGAGACACATGGCAGCAGGTGTCCTGCCGAAGCTCGGTCACGTCCTCGTCGACGAGACGGTCGGCGATCGCGATCACGGGCACGCCGAGGTCGGCGCTGGCCTCACGCAGCAAGGCGCGCTCGTCGGTGGCTTCCCAGCTGGACGACACCGATGCAGCGAAGGGCCGGTCGAGTCGTGGCATCACGAACGTGACCACCCGAGCGCCCAGGGCCTGCGCCTGCCGAATCATCGGGACGTAGTGCTGCTTGCGGTAGGTGGCTCGGGCCTCAGTCATCGCGTCGGGATCGCTGACTTGCGCCGTGAGCGTTGCATACCACCAGAGCCGGGAGTGACGGAACGCGAGGATGTGAGCCCAGGTGGGGACGGAAACAGGCGGCGCCGGCCAGCCCGACGCGTCGGTGCGCACATCCGCGAGCGCGTACCACGCGTCGTCCAAGCGTGTGAGGGTCATGGGGTCGCTCTCCCAGCTCTCGATCACCACAACGTCGGGCTGGCGACGCCGCTCCAGCTCGGCCAGGAAGGCCCGATGGCGGGCGGCCCCGCCGTATCCGGGCTGGGAGAGGTTTCGCACACAAGCTGCAGCGCCGGCGCGGTCGAGAAGGAGCTGAAGCTGGGCGCCTGGCGAAGCGGAGGGCTCCAGTCCTACGCCAAAGAAGATCGAGTCACCGACCAACCACACCTCGGGCGCGTCGGGCGCGCAGGGTGGATTCAGCCTCGTCTCGGTGTCTCGATCCGCCCAGATCGGATGGCCATCCACCACGGCGAAGTTCTTCGCTACATTGGCCAGGATGCCGCTGGGACGCACCACCAAGACGCTCGGCGACGGACGCAGCCACCGAATCGCCAGCTCGCCGGTGCACACGAAGAGCGCGACCATCACCGTGAGCTTGCCCACGCGCTCGGCCCAGACCCGGCCGGGTCGATAGGGCCGTTTGGCGCTCGGAGGCGGTTCACCCATCTTGTTCGGGGCAGGTCCAGACGCGCGCGCACGCGGCGGGTGGCACCACCTCGCCGTCTTCCCCGCAGGACCACGCGCCGTTGAGGCAGGCATCGGCCGTGAGGGTGTCGAACGTGCAGGCAGTGACAGGCTCAGCGAGCGGTGCGATGCCAATGCTGCGGCACAGCTCCGGGAGCTGTTCGGGCCGGCACTGCTCGTCGAGCACCTCGCAGCTGCGGGTGGCGTAGTCGGTCTGGAACGACGCCGGCGTGGAACCACAGGCGCAGAGCAGCAGGAGGGTCGGGAGGCGCATGGGGGGCCGTCTATCGTCTGCCCAGGGCTCGCGCGACGAGGTGGGGCCACGCGACCCTGTCAGGTTACGACCGCGCTCCCCTACGGAGCCATACCGTGAGCACCCGACCGCACGCCTTCGATCCCGCCTCGTTTGAGCCCCGCTGGCAGGCCCACTGGGCCGAACACCGCACGTTCGCAGCGGTCGAGGATCCCAGCAAGCCCAAGTACTACGTGCTCTGCATGTTCCCGTACCCGTCGGGCGCAGGCCTGCACGTGGGCCACCCTGAGTCCTACACGGCGGTCGACATCGTCGCCCGCTACAAGCGCATGAAGGGCTTCGCGGTGCTCAACCCCATCGGCTGGGACAGCTTCGGCCTGCCCGCCGAGCGCGCTGCCGTGCGCGAGGGCCGTCACCCGGCCGAGATCACCCGCGAGTACATCGCGAACTTCAAGCACCAGACGCTGCGCTTGGGCTTCTCGTACGACTGGGACCGCGAGGTGAGCACCTGCGAGGTCGACTACTACCGGTGGACGCAGTGGATCTTCCTCAAGCTGCACGAGCGCGGCCTGGCCTACTTGGCCGACGTAGCGGTGAACTGGTGCCCCGCGCAGGGCACCGTGCTGGCCAACGAAGAGGTGGTCGACGGCAAGTACGTGGAGACCGGCGATCCGGTTGAGCGTCGCCTGATGAAGCAGTGGATGCTGAAGATCACGGCGTACGCCGACCGGCTGCACGAGGACCTCGAAGGCGTCGACTGGCCCGAGCACGTCAAGGAGATGCAGCGGCAGTGGATCGGGCGCTCCGAGGGCGCCGAGGTGCACTTCGCGGTGCAGGGCCACGAAGCCCAGTTCACGGTGTTCACCACCCGCCCCGACACCCTGTTCGGGGCCACCTACTGTGTGCTCGCGCCCGAGCATGCCCTGGTGGATGCGATCACCACGCCGGCCCAGCGTGAGGCCGTCGCGGCCTACGTGAGCACCGCCCGCAACCGCTCCGATCTCGACCGCCAGAAGGGGAGCGAGAAGGAGAAGACCGGTGTGTTCACGGGGGCCTACGCGATCAACCCGGTCAGCGGCGAGGCCGTGCCGATCTGGATCGCCGACTACGTGCTCGCCACCTACGGCACCGGCGCGATCATGGCCGTGCCCGCCCACGACGAGCGCGACCACGCGTTCTCGAAGACCTTTGGCCTGCCGATCGTGCAGGTGGTGTCGGCGCCGGAAGGCTTCGACGTGCAGGCTGAGGCCTGGGCGGGCGACGGTGTGGCCGTGAACTCGGGCCTGCTCAACGGCCTGGGCGTCGAAGACGCCAAGCGCACCATCACCACCTGGCTCGAAGGGCGCGGCTCCGGCGTCGGCCAGGTCAACTACAAGCTCCGAGACTGGCTCTTCTCGCGCCAGCGCTACTGGGGCGAGCCCTTCCCCGTGGTGCACACCGAAGACGGCGAGGTGATCCCGCTGGGCTACGACGCACTGCCGGTGGAGCTGCCCCATGTGGAGGCGTTCAAGCCCACCGCCGAGGGCCTGCCGCCCCTGGGTCGTGCCGATGCGAGCTGGCTGCACACCACGGTGAACGGGCAGCCCGCCACCCGCGAGCTCAACACGATGCCGCAGTGGGCGGGGAGCTGCTGGTACTACCTGCGCTACATGGACCCCCACAACACCACGCTGCCCTTCGACCCGGGCAAAGAGAAGTTCTGGGGTCCGGTCGACCTCTACATCGGCGGCATCGAGCACGCGGTGCTGCACCTGCTCTACGCCCGCTTCTGGCACAAGGTGCTGTTCGACTGCGGCCTCGTGCACACCAAGGAGCCGTTCCAGAAGCTGTTCAACCAGGGCATGATCCTGGCGTTCAGCTACACGGATGCAGCCGGCAAGCACTACCACCCCTCCGAGGTCGAGCAGCGTGGCGACGTCTGGTTCGTGAAGGGCACCGAGACGCCGGTGAGCACCCAGATCGAGAAGATGTCCAAGTCGAAGAAGAACGTGGTGGACCCGATGGAGGTGGTCGACCGCTACGGCGCCGATGCGCTCCGCCTCTACGAGATGTTCATGGGCCCGCTGGAGCAGGTCAAGCCCTGGCAGACCTCGGGGGTCGAGGGCGTCTACCGGTTCCTGGGCAAGGTCTGGCGGCTGTTTGTGGATGAGGAGACCGGCGCGCTCCGGGCGTTCGGCACCACCTCGCCCGAGGTGCGTCGTGCGCTGCACGTGGCGATTCGCGAGGCGTCCGAGGGCATCGACGAGCTCAAGCTCAACACGCCGATCGCGAAGATGATGGAGTGGGTCAATGCGTGTAAGGGCGCGCTGCCCAGCGCCGAGGATGCGGCCCGGTTCCTGTTGATCCTCTCGCCGTGGGCGCCGCACATGGCCGAAGAGCTGTGGGCGCGCATGGGCCACACCACCACCCTGGCCTACGAGCCGTGGCCGGTGTTCGATCCCAGCGCGCTCGTGTCGGAGACGCTCACCATCGTGGTGCAGGTGCTCGGCAAGACCCGCGGCCAGATCGAGGTGCCGTCGGGTGCTTCCGAGGCCGAGATCATCGCGGCCGCCACGGCCGATGCGGGCATCGCGCGCCACCTCGAAGGCAAGACCGTGCGCAAGACGATCGTGGTGCCCGGCCGCCTCGTCAACTTCGTCGTGAGCTGAGATGAACAACCCGCACGATCCCAGCCAGCCCTACTTCCCGTGCGAGCCGCTCTTGCCGGATGGGTTCGACGACGCGGCGCAGCAGTACGTGAACACCGTGGAGGTGGCGTGCACGCCGCAGGCGCTGTTCGGCGTGTTCGAAGACGCGGGATCGTGGCCGTGGTGGGCCCCAGGCATCGGGCGGGTGCAGTGGACCTCGCCCCAGCCCTACCAGGTGGGCACCACGCGCACGGTGTTCTTCTGGGGTGGCATGCAGGTCTACGAGGACTTCGTGGTGTGGGATGCGCCGCGCCGCATGGCGTTCACGTTCACTGGCACCAGCCAGCAGGTCTGGCGGCGCTTCGGTGAGCGCTACGACGTGACGGATCTGGGTGGGGGTCGATGCCGCCTGGTGTGGCGCGTGTCCTACGACCCGGTGGGCCCGTTCGCGAAGCTGCACGGCCTGGTGCGACCGAGCATGGTGCTGGCGTTCAAGCTCTACATGGTGCTGCTCAAGCGCTACGTGCGCCGCAACGTCGCCGCCTGATCGGTCAGGGCAGCAGCGCGTCGGTCTGATCCACGCCGTCCACGAACAGCCGACCGTCGATGCCGAGCTTGCCGACGCCGTCGCCGCCGTCGAGGTCGAAGCTCGCCCCGGTCAGGTCGAGGGCGTCGCCACCGGTGCGCGCATGCACCGAGCCGCCGTTGCCGCCATCGCCAGCCGGTGCGTCGCCGCCGTGGAGGTCGATCGCGCTGTGGACCACCACCTGGGGCCCTTGAAGGAGCACGGTGGCACCGCTTCCGCCGCGCAGGCCCGACGTGGCGCCCGGCAGCGAGAGGACACCCTCCACCACCACCGCTCCGAACCCGCTCTCGATGAGGATCGGGGCGACCACACCGCCGGTGCGACTTCCACTGCCGCCGATGCCGCTGTTGCGGGTGGCGATCCCGCCTCCGCCGACCAGATCGGCACCCAACCTGGCGCCCCAGGTTCCGCGGATCGACACGAGCGGGCCAGCTCCGCCCTGGGCGGTTCCTTCTCCTCCCCACGCGGTGACAGGGGCCAGCACGGCGGCCTCGCGCAGCGGGGAGGACTCGCCGCCGCTCAGGGTCGACTCCACGCGTAAGAAGCCGGCAGCACCGCCCGTGGTACCCGTGCCCGCGCTCAGGTCGGCGGGCGTGGCCAGCCAGGCTCCGCCACCTTCTCCCGAGGGATCCTCCGACGCATGCTGAAGCGAGACGGTGCCGCCGGCACCGCCATCTGACTGCACGCTGTGGCCACCGAGCAGGCTGATGGCGGCGTAGCCCACCATGCGCAGGGTGGACTCGGGCGCGAGGTTTGCCTCGACGTAGAGCTGCAGGCTGCCCGCGTTGCTGCCGCGCTCCTCGCTCGACCCGCCATCGAGCACGAAGGACCCGCCGACGAGCACCGAGCGGTCGGATGAGCTGGGCACGACTTCGGTGGTGCTCAGGGTGCGGAACACCACGCCGCCGCCGTTGCCTGCCAAGCCGCCAGAAGTCTCGGTGGAGCTGCCGCCGACGCTGCGCATGTCGACCTTCCAGCGCAGGGGAGCGCCTCGGCTGATGATGGCGGCCCCTCCTCCTGCACCTGCGTCGCAAGAGGATGCGCACTGCGACGTCGACCCGCCGTCTTGCACGGTGGTTCCCGTGACGGTGACGCCGTAGCCATCGACGGTCAGGTGGCCGCCCACGCCGGCTTGCACTCGGCTGGAGCCTCCTTTCGTGGTGGCGTCGAGGTCGAAGGCCACAGGTCCGCGCTGGGCAATCAGGGAGATGCGGCCGCCTGATCCTGCCGTGCCGGCCACCGTGGCGTCGCCGCCTTGGGTGCTCACCGTGAGCCGCCCGACGACACGCTCGTACCCCTCCAGGCGCACATCGCCGCCGGCACCGCCGGTGGTGCCGGTGCCGCCGCTCACGTCGATCGTGCCCTCAGCGACGACCGATCCGAGCACAACAGGACGCTGCGGCATGCCGGCGAACGCCACAACCGTGAACGCGCCACCGGCGGTACCCCGGCTCTCGGTGCCCCCCGACGTCCCTGCGAGATCGATGCGGCTACCGGCCGTGGACACCCATCGCTCGCACGAGAACCGCAGAGGGACCGCGCTGCTCGTGGGGCCCCGTGTGGTGATGGTGCCTTCGACGAGGATGGAACCACCGAGAACGATGTCGATCATTCCGTTGGTGCTGCCCTCCAGGGTGAGCGTGACCCCAGGGAGCACGTGCAGCCCGGTCACGCCGACGCTGCTGCCCGCACGCTGCAAGGACGTGGGCGACCCGATGGCCAGGTACGGTGTGCCCGTAGCAAGGCCCTCGCCTGTGCTGACGCCCACGACGAGGTCTTCACTCACCACCAGGGGCGCAGCACCGAGGGAGACGCCCGTGGCGTCGGGCACCACCACCTCAAGCTCGAAGTCGCCCGTGGGAAGCAGCGCCACGTGCCCGCGCTTCGAGGGTGGAAAGAGGCGCGCCTCGATGCGGCCCGCATTGCCGCCGATGCCGCGGACCCCGTTTCCACCGTGCGCCTGCACCACGGAGCTGCCGAGGAGGCCCTCCCCGATGCCGACGGGCAAGAACCGATCGTCGAGGGTGTCCGGCGAGGCGGGGCCGCCCTGGCAGATCGCCTGGCGGGTGAGCACCTCGCCCTCCTGGAGCACGCCATCGCCGGAGGTGCCGTCCCCTGTGCCGTCATCGAGACCCGTCAGGATCTCGACGGTGCCGCCGGGGCAGGCTGCGTCACCGGGGTAGGTCTCGGTGCGCACGAGGGAGAGGGGAGGGTCGGGATCGGGATCGGTGACCGCGGCGGGCACACAGGCGCCGGCGAGCCACAGGAGGAAGAACAGCTCGTGGAGCGGGCGCACGAAACCCCCAGGTGCAGGCAACACCATACCTGAAGCCGCGCCCCATCCGTGACCCCTTGGCGACAGCGCGGTACGCGGAGGCGGCGAGGAGGCCACGTTGCGACGAGCCTTGGTGGCAGGCGCCGTGTTGATCGTCCTGGCTGGGCTGGCCTGGGGTGTCTGGCGCGGCCAAGACGCGCCGGACGGCCCGAGGTCCGAAAAGGAGGAGCGAGATCGCCTGCCGATTGGCGATCGGCCAGGTCCTCGCTGCAAGGACGCGGAGTCCGATCGGGTGCTCGCCTCGGCGGCAGCGGCGGTGGCCAAGGGGGAACCCGACGCGTTCGGCCTGCGTCGCCTCGACGACGTGGTGGTGGTGCCGCGATCGGTGTTGTTGTCGGATGCCGACCATGGGGTCCAGTTTGGCTACGAGGCCGATGGTGCCTCGGCGTACGGCTTTCGCCTCCACGGTGTCGCGCCCGGCTCGCTCGGGCACGCGCTGGGGTTTCGGAAGGGGGATGTGGTCGGCGAGGCCGGCCGTGAGGTGATCGGCTCGATCGAAGCGGCAAAGCAGTCGCTGGCGCGCTTTCAGGTCGACGGCGTGGGCTGTCTGAGGGTGCTGCGCGACGGTCGCTGGCGTCCGCGCTGGTTCGTGCTCGAAGAGCGTGTGGCAGCGGAGGCACCGTGAGCGATGTCCGTCTGTTCTTGTCGGCCTTCCTGCGGTCGCCGGCCGGGGTTGGCGCGGTGGCGCCTTCGTCGCGCGCGCTGGCGATCGCGATCGCCGATGCGGCCGATCTGGCTCCCGATGAGGTGGTGGCGGAGCTTGGGGCCGGCACGGGCCCGTTCACGGAGGTGTTGCTGGAGCGCATCCCGGCTGGGAAGGTGCTGGCGCTCGAGCCCGACCCGGTGCTGGCAGCGCGGTGCCGCGCCCGCAACCCGCGGGCCGAGGTGGTGGAGGCGTTCGCCGACCGCCTGCCGGCGCTGCTCGCTGAGCGGGGTCATGGTCGGGTGCGCCGCATCGTGTCGGGCTTACCGTTCGCCTCGTGGACGCCGGCCGCGCAGGATGCGGTGTTCGACGCGGTGGCCGAAGCGCTGCAGCCGGACGGTCGGTTCGTCACGTTCACCTACGTGCAGAGCCCGTGGCTGCCTGCCGGTCGACGCGCGCGCAGCACGCTGCAGCGGAGGTTCACCGAGGTCCGGACCACGCCCGTGGTGTGGTCCAACGTTCCACCGGCCTTCGTCTACGTCTGCGATGGTCCGCGAGGGGGTCGCTGACCCTGGTGCTTCGGGAGCGGCCGGGCTTGCAGGAAGGGGGGATCGCGCTAGGGCGGGGTCGCTGCGAGGGCCCGATGGAGTGGAAGATCGCCGCGTCCGAGACGAACGCGCTGCGCGACGCTGCGGCACATGCCCCTGGTTGGTACTGGATCTTGCGACCCAAGAACCTGGGGCGCAACCACTACGACGCCGATGTGGGCGTGCTCTGCCTCGTGCTCGTGCGTGCGGATGGCACCGTGCTCTCGCCGCTCACCGATCTTCGGGCGCTGGAGCATGGTGATCTCACCTGCCTGGATGCCACGTCCGGCCGTCGCTTCGCCACGTTCTTCGCGGGCCCAGTGGTTCCCGGCGAGATCTCGGGTGTGGTGCGTGCGCGGGTTGTCGATGCCGCTGTCACCATGCAGACCTCGGGCGAGGTGCCCCCGATCCCAGGGTGGTCCTGGTGCCGCACCAACGCCGAGGCACCCCTCCTGCTGGTCGACGCGCAGGGTGTGGGCCCCGTCTACCTGGAGGCCGATAGTGATGGGGTGGTGCGGGTGTTCCTCGCGGCCGACACCCGCGGCAACTCCTCGGACGTGGGCGAGTTTGGGTTCTCCGAGCCGCTGGTGAGCCGCGGCGGCGTGATCGACGAGAGCGGGGAGCTGGGACGCCAGGAGGCCGAGTTCCACGGCACCATCGCAGCCCCTCCGCGCGCGCCGTCGACCTTCCCCACGCTTCGGTAGGCTGTGAGCCCCGCCCTCCCTCGTGGACTCGTCACCGTCGGGCTGGGCGCGGTGCTGCTGGGTGCGGGGTTCGCTGCGGGCTGGGTGGCCCGCGATCGGCAGGATGTGCCGGCGCGCGCCGCGCTGCCGCCTGCGGGCGCGCCCGAAGAACGATCGGCAGCACCTGCCACACCTGTCGGCCTCTCCGGTGCGCCGCTCAACGTGATCGTGCTGGTGGGCGACGACATCGGTCAGGACATGCTCAGCGTGTACGGGCTGTCCGACCGGGCACCCCCCACGCCCAACCTCGACGCCCTCGCGGCGCGGGGCGTGCGGTTTGAGCACGCCGTGATGAACCCCCTGTGCAGTCCGTCGCGCGCCGGGCTGCTCACCGGGCGAGCGGCTTGGCGCTACGGTGTCGGCAACGCCATCCCGCCCCGGCCGGGCTGGGACCTGCCGGTCGAAGAGCGCACCCTCGCCGGTGCGCTCGAGCAGGCGTCGGAAGGTCGGTACACCACGGTGGCGCTTGGCAAGTGGCACCTCGCTACGCCGGACCGCGGAGGGTGGGACCACCCCCGCCGCGTGGGCTTCGATCACCACATCGGCACGATGGGCAACCTGATGGGCCACGTGGAGGGGGCGCCCCAGACCTACACCCGCTGGCAGCGTGTGGAAGATGGCGTGGCGGGCCTGGGTGAGGGCTACCTCACCTCCGCCACCGTCGACGATGCGCTGGCCTGGGCCACGCCAGCGAACGAGCCGTTCTTCTTGTGGGTGGGCTTCCACGCAGCGCACTTTCCGATGCACGCGCCGCCGGCCGCGCTCCTGACCCGTCCGCTGCCTTCGGTGGCCACCGAGTCGGATCTGTACCGGGCCATGGTGGAGGCCATGGACACTGAGATCGGTCGTCTCGTGCAGGGTCTGACGCCCGAGGTGGCGGCCCGCACGCTGATCGTGTTCCTGGGCGACAACGGCAGCGCGCCGGCCGCCGTCGAGCCACCGTTCCAGAAGTCGCTGGCGAAAGGGACGCTCGCCCGTGGGGGCACGGAGGTGCCACTCATCGTGGCCGGTCCCGGCGTGCAGGCCCAAGGGGCGGTCTCCAAGGCCATCGTGGGGTCCACCGACCTGTTTGCCACTGTGGCAGAGCTTGCAGGGATGGGCGGGCCCATGCCGGAAGACTCCATCAGCTTCGCGTACGCGCTCGCGGATCCCGCCGCGCCGTCTCGGCGTGGGGTGGCGTGGGCCGAGCGCTTCGGGCCCAACGGGCCCAGTGAGCAGTGGACCTACCACGAGGGCATCGCCCGCGACGAGCGGTACAAGCTGTTGCTCCGCAACGGCGTGGAGGTCGGCCTCTACGATCTGATCGCCGACCCGATGGAGCGCCACAACCTGTTCCGCGACCCCGTCACGCCCGAGATGCGGGCGGCGGTGAAGCGCCTGCGCCGTGCCGTGCCCGAGGTCGCGAAGGTGAAGCGCACCGGCGAGCGCGGTGATGAAGGGGACGGCGAGTGACGCGCGTTCTGCTCCTGCTGCTCTTCGGGTCCGCGTGCGCAGGGGAGACGTTCTACCCGGAGTCCGTGGCGGAGACGCTGTGCGGACGTCTGGCCGCCTGCGACCCCACCGCCCTGGCGGCCGACTACGGCTCCGGCACCAACTGCCGAGACGTCATCTACGCGTCCATGAACTGGTTTGAGGCCGAGGCGATCGGGCTGTCGTGCGCGTACGACATCGAGCTCGCGCGGGACTGCCTCCG
Source organism: uncultured Enterobacteriaceae bacterium (assembly GCA_964396405.1). Taxonomy (GTDB): domain Bacteria; phylum Myxococcota_A; class UBA796; order UBA796; genus JACKEO01. The sequence goes on along the minus strand of CAYNFK010000006.1, from coordinate 904 downwards.
GACCCTCCGCGACGACGCGTGCTCTTCGCTGGATGTCGCGGACGCCCTTGGCCGGTGCGGTGCCGCGTACGGGTGCGCCGAGGTCCTGCCCTGACCCTGTGCATCATGATGCACACGTGCGGTGGAGATCCCGGGGTCGATGATGCCGCTTCCTTGCGGAACCTCGATCAAACGATCCGTGTGGGCTGCGATCCCGGGTCATGGAGGTGGTGCGCAGCCCCATGCACAGGTCGGCGACCAAAGTGGGCGTCTTCCCGTTCGCGATGCACTGGCACGCTGTGTGCTCCGAGGACCCACGTCTTCGGACGGCGACCTCGTCGGCGTTCCGGGGAGAGGCCGCAAGGCCGCTCTTTGATGTACGAATTGTTTCTGGAGCACACCTGCTCCTCGCGCGGTCTCGCACCGCGACGAGCGGTCCCTCGGGGCCCTCGGCGACGCAGGAATCATGGTCCCCTTGCTTGGCGGGGCGTCGATCGGTGCGGTGGTGTGGGGCAACCCACAGCGCGGCCGACTCCACGTTCCAGCAGCGCTTCGGCAGCCGCGCGGTCTTCCTTCGGGGAGGTCGGGTACGGTGCCGATGCCCCCTCCGCACGGCTCGACCCCATCCCATGGGGCGACGCAAAGGCGGTGGGCAAGCTGGCAACCTCTCGGGTCTGAGCGTTCAGCGCGGTCTTCGGACCTGCGGGGCGCACAGCAGTCGTGAGGGTCGGCAAGGTTGAAGGGGTCAAGCTGGTCTTGGCCTTCTGCGGGGCGCCGCAGGTCTTTATTGGGTTCATGATGCGGTTTGAGCGCCCGCCTGGTTTCCAGGTGGTGCTCGCTACGGGGGGACCCGTAGCGGTCGAACCGGCGGCTCCAGATGGGAAGCCCAGGAGAGCTTCGAGCACGGTGTTCCGGCCACGGAACG
>CAYNFK010000005.1:0-83943 GCA_964396405.1 uncultured Enterobacteriaceae bacterium | reverse complement strand
GAGCGAGGTTGAGGCTGGCGCGACCGGCGGTCGGAATGCGAAGCAGCGAAGAGCATCGCGCGAGCTCCTCAGCGTGCAGCCCGAAGTCCTCCCGCCCGAACAGCACGGCCGTGACGCGTCCGCTGGGCGTCTCGAAGAAGGCGTCGGCGAGGCGGTCGGGGTCGACCACGGTGGGCTCGAAGCGGCGGTGGCGCGCGGTGGTGCCCACCGCGACGTGCACGCCTTCCAGGGCCTCGTCGAGGGTGGCGACGATGCGGACCCGCGCGAGCAGCTCGTCCTCCCCCGGCGCCATCCACCGGACCCGCTCGGGGTCGAAGCTCGGCGCGGGCGCCACCACCACCAAGCGGTCGAGGCCCATGTTGGCCATGGCGCGAAGGGTTCCGCCGACGTTCTCGGGGTGCTGCGGGCTGACCAGCACGACGACGAGGTCGTTACGTAGGCGCTCGGCGAGGTGGGGGCTGCTCACCGCTTCTTGAACATGCCCTTGACCCAGCCCAGCAGGCCAGCCTCACGCTCGACCTCCACGGGCTGCGCGGGCTGCGCCGAGGGCCGCCGGAGCTGCGAGCGCAGCTGGTCGATCGAAGGTTCGGAGGCCACCGTGGGCAGCGGCGCGATGGGGGGCAGCGCCTCCATCGGCGGCGGCATGTGGATGGGCTCCAGATCGAGGTCGTTCGCGTCGTCCATCGTGATGGAGGCGGTGACCGGCATGTTGAGCGCCGGCGCGGAGGCGTCGGTGAGTTCGCTCGTGGGCTTAGCCTTCCGCTTCTTGGTGCCGCCTCGCTTCGGGCGGTCGCTCTCTTGGTCGAGCTTGATGCGCGACTGCACGGCTTCGCCGGTGTCCTTGTCGCGGGCGGTGAGGTTGAGGATGCCCTCGGAGTCGATGTGGAAGGAGACCTCCAGCCGCACCTCGCCTCGGGGCCCGCGCCGTAGGCCGTAGAACACGAAGGAGCCGAGCAGCTCGTTCTCTTCCGCGTCGGTGGACTCGCCCTGGTACATCCGAAGGACCAGGGTCTTCTGGTCGTCCTTCGAGGTGGTGAGCACCCGAGACTTCTTCGCCGGCAGCGGCTCGTTCTTCGGGAACAGGACGTAGAGCGAGCCGTCCGGGCGGCTGATGCCGATCGGCATTGGCAGCACGTCAAGCAGCGTGACATCGCGCGTGCCGCCCTTTCCGGCGAGGCTGCGCGCCATGATCGAGGCGCCGATCGCGACGGCCTCGTCGGGGTGCACCTTCTGGCTCGGGGTACGCCCAAGGAACTTCTCGATGCTGGAGCGCACCAGCGGCATCCTGGACTGGCCACCGACCAGCAGGAGCTCATCGATCTGGCCCACACTGGAGCCCGCCTCGCGCAGGATGCGCTCCACGGTGTCCATCGACCGGGCGACGAGGTCGCCCGTGAGCTCTTCGAGCTTCGCGCGGGTGAGCTCGATGTCGAGGTCCACGAACTCGCCGTCATCGTCCTCGGCGATCGCTTGAAGCGAGAGCTGGGTGGTGAGATCGTGCGAGAGGCGAATCTTGGCCTGCTCGGCGGCATCACGGATGCGGGTGATCGCTGTGCGATCGTAGGAGAGGTCGATGTTGTGCTGGACCAGGAACTCTTTGAGCACCCACTGCATGATGCGATCGTCGAAGTCGACACCGCCGAGGAACGTGTCGCCTCCGGTGGCGATGACCTCGAACACCTTGTCCTTGATGTCGATGATCGAGATGTCGAAGGTGCCGCCACCGAGATCGTAGATCGCGACGCGCTGGTTGAGCGTGCGACCAAGGCCGTAAGCGAGGGCGGCAGCCGTGGGCTCGTTCAGCACCCGCAGCACCTGCACGCCCGCGAGCTTGCCGGCGGCGCGCACGGCCTGGCGCTGCCGATCGTTGAAGTAGGCGGGCACCGTGATGACCGCCTGATCCACCTCCTCGCCGAGGAACGTCTCCGCGTTGTCCTTCACGCGCATGAGGATGGCGGCCGAGATCTGCTCCAGCGTGAGCACCTGGTCGGAGACCTTGATCAGGACCTCGGACTCGGCGCCCTCCATGAGCTCGTAGGTGAAGATCTGCTGCATCCGCTCCACGGCCTTGCTGCCGAAGGACCGCCCGATGAGCCGCTTCGCTGCCGCGACGGTGTTGCCCGGGTTGTGGGCGGCCTGCACCTTGGCCTCTTCGCCGATCAGTCGGTTGCCGCTCTTGTCGATCGCGAACACGCTCGGGATCGTCTTCGCGCCGTTGGGGTGGGTGATCACCGTTGGCTCGCCCGCCTCCACCACGGCGGCGCACGAGTTGGTCGTGCCGAGGTCGATGCCGATCGCTCGTCCCATTCCGTCGAGTCCCGTGTGTGGGCGGTGCGCGCGTGCTCCCCGAGGCGTGAGGACCCCGTGGCGCGCCTTGCGTAGCACATTGGAGGCGGGGCTCCAAGGGCCATGACAGGGCCGTAGCAGAACCATGCGTCAGACGGGGGGAGCGCCGCTAGGGTTTCCCCCGTTGGAAGCAGGCTTGGGCCGCACGCTCAGCGCGACGATGGCGCGCTCGCTGGCCTGCTCGACCGTGATGGTGTGGCCGTCCACGTCGAGGGACTCGCCGCGCGCCGGGATGCGCCCGAGCCGGTACAGCACGAGGCCTGCCAGGGTCTCGTAGGGGCCTTCGGTGGGCAGGTCGATGCCGAGCGCTTGCTCGACGGTCTCGATGGGCGTCTGCGCCGGCACCCTCCATGTTCCATCAGGACTCACCACGATGCGGGCGTCGGGCGTGTCGTGCTCGTCTTCGATGTCGCCAACGAGCTGCTCCAGGAGGTCTTCGAGCGTGACGATGCCGACGCTGCCGCCGTACTCGTCCACCACCACGGCGAAGTGGTCGCCCTCGGTGCGCATCTCTTGGAACAGCGCCTTCGCCGACTTCTGATCGGGAACAAAACGAATGGCGCGCACATGGGGGGCCATGGGCTCGCGATCGTCACTCAAGAACAGCAGGTCGACCTGGTGGACCATGCCCACCACGTTGTCGATGCGGCCCCTGTAGACCGGTAGGCGACTGTGCTGCGTGCGCGCTGCGATGTCGATCGCAAAGCCCACCGTGGCCTCTTCGTGGACGCCCACCACCTGAACCAGCGGGGTCATCGCGTCGTAGACCGTGGTGGTGCGCAGCTCGAGCACGCCGCGAATCAGCCGACGCTCTTCGGGTGCGATCGCGCCGGGCTCGTTGTCTTCGAGGAGATCGAGCAGCTCCTGCCGGGTGAGGTAGCCGCTGGCCGAGGAGGTGCCCGTGAGCCGAGCCAGCACACGGCCCCAGAGCCGCACCACCGCGAGGGCGGGCGCAAACCCACGTCGCGCCATCGTGAGCGGTCCAGACACCACGACCGCTGCGCGGTCGGCGTGAAACTGCATCACGGTCTTGGGAAGGGCCTCGCCGAACACCAGCGCGAACGGAACGTAAGCGAGACCGACGACCCAGCCCTCGCTGATGCCCTGGGCCAGCAGCAAGGTGGTACACAGCGCCGACCCAGAGACCACAGCGAGGTTGGTGCCGATCAGGCAGGTGCCCAGCATCGCCGCTTCGTCGCCGAGCAGGGCGAGGGCGCGCCGTGCGCCGAGGTTGCCGCTGGCGGCCTCCCGCTGCAGTCGAAGTCGGTCGGCGTTCACCAGCGCGATCTCGGAGCCCGAGAAGAAGGCCTCGATGAGAAGACACACCGTCAGCCAGAGCAAGCCGCTGAAGAGGGTCATTCCGACACCTCGTCCTGCGACGCGTCCGTGGTGGGCCGCACCCGGACCTCGCTGATGCGGCGACCATCCATCCGCACGACCACATAGGTGTAGCCCGCGTGATCGACCCGGTCGTCGGCCGTGGGTAGGCGACCGAGCTGCTCCATGAGGAAGCCGGCGAGCGTGTGATACTCGCCGGGGGGCAGCTCAAGGCCCGTGTGCTCCTGGAAGTCGTCGAGGTCGACAGCGCCCGAGGCCAGCCACGTGCCATCGGGCTCGTCGCGAACCTCGGCCTCGCCCGCGTCCGTGCTGTCGTCTTCGATCTCGCCGACGAGCTCGATGATGAGGTCGTCGAGCGACACGAGGCCGATGACCGTGCCGTGCTCATCGATGACGAAGGCGATGTGGAAGCGCAGGCGCAACATCTCCTTCATCATCTCGTTCGCCGGCTTGGTGGCGGGCACGAACACCGGCTTGAGGAGCATCTTCTGCAGATCGGCCGGTGTGCGCAGGGGGTGCTTGCGGTGCCGCACCAAGTCCTTGAGCAACAGCACGCCGATGATGTTGTCGCGGTGGTGCTCGTAGACGGGCACGCGGGAGTACCGTGCATCGCGGCAGGCATGCACGAGGTCATCCCAGGTGATGTCCACCGGGATGGAGAACATGTCGGGCTTCGGCGTCATCACACGATCGACCGTGAGGTCATCGAGCTCGAACACCGCCTCGATCAGCTCGCGCTCGCCCTCCTCCACCACGCCTTGCTTCTCGCCCTGTTCCACGAACGCGAGGAACTCGTTCTCGCCGAGCATGCGCTCGGGGGCAGTGCCCGTGACCCCGAAGAGCCGACCGAGGAGGGCGACGAGGCCGCCGAACACCAGGCGCGGGATCAGCAGAATCCACATCAGCGCCCAGATCGGCCACACGGCCCCATCGACCCACAGGCGGTTGAATCGGTAGGCCAGAATCTTGGGCGTGATCTCGGACAGCAGCACGAGCACGGGCGTGACGACGAGGACCGTGATCCACGGCTTGGTGGGCGCGACCACGGCGACCAGCCCGGCTGCCGTGGCGGAGATCGCGATGTTGGCGGTCTCATTGCCCATGAGGATCGTGGTGATCAGCGCGTTACGGTTGCGCAGGAGCTGCGCCACCCGGCGCTGGGTGGAGGTGCTCCCCTCCAAGATTCGCCGACGGTCGATCTCCTGCAGCGAGAAGAACGCGGTCTCCGTGCCCGAGAAGAAGAACGAAGCCATCAGCAGCACGGTGAACCACAGCGCAGTCTGCCACCACGGGCCGAGCTCGGCCGCAGCGAGTCCCGAGGCGATCATGCGGGACCACCCGGGCTGAAGTGGCGGAAGGTGGTGCCCGGCCAGGGTCGGTCCGACAGGCGGGCGCCCGAGCCGCCCTCAATCCGACCAATGCGGGTGAGGCGGACGCCGTGCGCTTCTGCCGCTGCCATCAAGGCGGCGCGGGCCGTGGCAGGCGACGCAAACAGCAGGCCGTGATCCTCGCCGCCCGAGACCTGGTGGTGCCATGCGCTCGGGCCGTCGAGGTCGGGATGGGAGGGCAGCCATGCAACCTCCACCAGGGCCGCCACACCCGAGGCCGTGGCGAGCCGTGGCAGGTCGCGCTCGAGACCGTCGGAGAGGTCGAGCGCAGCGTGCACGAGCCCGGCGGCGGCGATGTGGAGCGCAAAGGGGAGCGGAGGAACAGGTCGCTTCAGCGCGGCCAGCGCGGCTTCGGGAGGTCGTGCGAGGCGCCAGCCGGCGTCGGCCAGCCCAGGCGTGCCCGTGACCCACAGATCATCACCCGGAAGGGCGCTGCTGCGGAGAATCGGCTCTGCGACACAGCGCCCGCCGAGCGTGAGGCTGACGAGCCGCGGGCCAGAGGTGCGCACGGTGTCGCCGCCTACGAGTCGCACGTCCCATGTGGCCAGCGCCTCGGCGAGCCCCGCGGAGAAGGCGGCGAGCCATGTGGCATCGGGCGAAGGCAACGCGAGCGTGAGGAGCGCCCAGTCGGGCCGTGCTCCCATGGCTGCGAGGTCGGCCACCGATGCGGCGAGCAACTTCCAGCCTACATCGCCGGGGGCAAGCCGCTCGTTCCAGTGTACGCCCTCGACCAGCGCATCGACCGTCACCACCGTACCGTCGCCCACCACAGCGGCATCGTCTCCCGCATCCACGCGCACCCGGGCATCGGGGCAGGGACGGGGCGGCCTCGCGCTAAGCACGAGGCTGAGCAGACTGTCCTCGGGATCAGGATCGGGAGAAGGAGGAGGTTCCAAAGCGTGAGCGTCCAAGCGAGCGAGCGGCTCGTGAGCCGTTTAGGGGTCCCCGAGAGGAGCCAAGCCCCCCCGCGAGACGGATATTACCTCGATCCGGTGTCGAAGCGACCGGGTGGTCGGATCAAAGCTGGACGCACCGGTGACCGACGAGGCGCGTTGGGCGGCCAACAGCGCCGAGAAGAAGGCCTCGCGGGTGGCGGGACGGGTAGACGCCGCGACGGCCACGATCGCAGCGGCGTCGTACGCGAGGGCCTCGACCTGGGTGGGCGTGCGGCCCTTGGCATCGCGGAAGGCGTCGACGAAGGTCTTCCAGGCGGGGCGCGGCGTCCACTGAAGGCCGGTCTCGGGTGGCGCGACGAACACGTCGGTGAACCGGGCGTTGGCCACGTAGGCCCCGCCGCCAGCGATCAGATCCCAGCTGTTCCACCCCGAGAGGCCGAGGAGCGGAATCGGCCCATCGTCGTAGGGCTTGTAGGTGCCCAGCGGCACATCTTGGACCGCGAGGGCGGCCGCGACCAACGGGACCTGACGGGCGCGGTCGGGCACGAAGATCGCGTCGTAGTCGACCGTGGGCGGTGCACCGGGGCTGGCGCGCGCCACGGCGGACGCCATGCTCTTGAGGTCGGAGCTCTCGCTCGGGTACGTGACCGCGATGGAGATCGATCCACCCCGGCGCTTCACCTCGTCGGTGAACCGGGCTGCCGCTGCCTTGCCATAGTCGGAGTCGGGTGCCACGACCGCGAAGCGCTCGTGGTCCGCAACCTCCATGGCGTACTGCAGCAGGACGTCGATCTGCTGCGCCGGCGTGATCCAGCCCTGGAGCACCCAGTCGAGGTCGACCACGTCGTCCATGCCCTGCGACATCAGCACCAGGGGCACACCAAGCGCCTCGGCGACCTCGATGGTGGGCCCCATCTCAGGGGTGAGGAGGGGACCAAGCACAGCGCCGACGTGATCGACCTCCACCAACCGCCGGAGCGCTGCCGCTGCGCCAGCGGGCGAGCCCTCGGTGTCGGCCATCACGAGCTGCACCGGGCCACCGCCGGCGCGCCATCCCTCTTCAAGCGCATCGCGGACCTGCGCGCCCACCGAGGCGTAGCGCCCGGTGAGGGGCAGCAACACGCCCACGGCACCGGGTCGAACGGGTGCGGCGCTGACGCTGCGCAGGGCGCGAGGCGCTGCTGCCACGAGGGCGGCGCGCTCCAGGTCGTCGCGCAGTCTCTCCACCTGGCCCGGAACCGCACGATCGAGGGCTTCTGCGGCCAAGCGCTTGCCATCTTCCGTTCGCTCGGCCCATCGCGCCAGCAGGCCGAGGCGGTCGGCGTCGAGCGAAGCGAGCACACCACGGTCGGGCGCCTCCACCACAGCCCGCCGCACGCTCTCCGAGGGACGCGCCGTGGCGGAGATCAGCGCTAGCGCGAGACGGGCGGCGGTGCCTTCGGCGGACTTGCTCTCGACGAGCTGCTCGAACCAGCGTCGAGCAGCACCTTCGTCGCCAGCGAGACGGCGCTGCTCACCGGCGTGCAGCACCAGCCTGGGACGGTCTTCTGGATCCGCCGAAGGCACCGCAGCCTCGACCGCGAGGATGGCGGCCTTTCGGTCGACGTGGGCGTTGGCAAGCGCCTCCTGGACGTCGGCGGGGAGGGGTGCGGCGTAGGCGGACGCCGACAACCACACGACGAGAGCTGCGAGGCGCGTGATCACGACCGATCCTTGAGCCAGGCCGCGAGCGCGGCGCGGCGAGGGTAACGCTCGGCGGGGAGGGTGGAGGCCCAGCCCAGAAGGCGGGTGCGCTCTTCGGGTGCGAGCTCGGTGGGGACCTCAATCCCCACCTCCAAGAACAAGTCGCCCCTTGTGCTTCCTTTGAGCGACGGAAGGCCGCGGTGGCCCACCCGCAGGAGCGTTCCCACCGGGGTGCCGGGTGGCACGCGGATCGTGGTGGTGCCCTCCAGCGTGGGCACGAGGACGTCCGCGCCGAGCGCCAGCTCGTGAAGCTGCAGCGGAAGGTCGAGCACGAGGTCTTCACCACGGCGGCGGAACACGGGGTGCGGCGCCACGTCCACGATGACGAACGCGTCCCCCGCAGGGCCGTCGCCCTTGGGATCGTCGCCTCGGCCAGCCAGGCGTAAGCGTGTGCCGGACGTGACGCCGGCGGGGATCTTCACGACGAGCGCTTCTTCACGCGAGGTGCGACCTTCTCCAGAACAGGTGGAGCAGGGCTGGGTGACCACGTAGCCGCGCCCCTCGCACGGGTAACAGCTCGTGCGCAGCAACCGTGCCCCGCTGCTCTTCCCCGTACCGTGGCAGGTTTCGCACACCTTGCGCCCTTCCGGCCTCGCCCCCACGCCCTTGCACGGGACGCAGCGCACGCGCCGCGGCACCACCACTTCGCGGGTGACGCCCTTTCCAACCTCTTCGAGCGTGACCGACACGGTGTAGCGGAGGTCGTCGCCGGCCGCGGGAGCTTTGGCACCGAACAGGTTGGTCCACACGCGAGACACCACGGCGCTTAAGTCTTCCGGGGAGGGGGGCTGGCCGTTGGGCTGGTACAGCGGGCCAAGGCGATCGTAGCGCGCGCGCTCCTCGGCATCGGAGAGCACCGCGTAGGCCTCGTACACATGCTTGAACCGCGCCTCCGCCATCTGGTCCCCCGCGTTGCGATCGGGATGCCAGCGCATGGCGAGCCGACGGTAGGCACGCTTGACGTCATCGGCGCTGGCGGTCCTTTCGACCCCCAACACGTTGTAATAGTCCCGCTGGGACGACAAAGACGCTCCCCCGTGGCCTTCCTAGCGCCTCTGAGGAGCCGGATCCAGGACCATGAGGTCGGCGGCGAGGGCGGCTGCCACGCCGTCGGCGACCATCCATCCTGCCGGTCCCAGGCGCAAGGGGTCGGTGGTGGTGTCGAGCAGACCCGCGCTCATCAGCTTGCGGACGGCCACGCCACGGGGGGCGCGGTGGGTTCGTCGGGCGAGACGCACGAGGTCGAGACCGTCCACCGAGCGTAGGCCCGAGATGATCATGTCCGTGGCGGCCTGATCGGGGGTGGGGGTCTCCCAGGTCCGCACCGGGTCTTGCCCATCGATCCACAGCGCCGTGTCGGGCCGATCAACCCACCGCCGACCATCGGGAGCGTACCCATGCGCCGACGGTCCCACCCCCATGTAGGGTCGGTCGCGCCAGTAGCCGCGGTTGTGCTCGCTCTCGTGGCCGGGGCGGGCGAAGTTCGAGACCTCGTAGCGAAGGCGTCCCGAAGCCTCCAGTCGCTCGACGATGGTGCCGTACATGTCGGCCCACAGGCCCTCATCGGCCTCGACAAGCTTTCCTCCGGCGGCGGCGCGACCGAACGGCGTGCCGGCCTCGTAGGAGAGGCCATAGAGGCTCACGTGGGGCGGATCCAGGGAGAGCACCGCGTCCAGGTCTTCGGTGACGTCGGCGAGCGTCTGGTCGGGCAGCGCGAACATCAGGTCGAGCGACCAGCTCGGAGCGCCGCTCCGGGCCAGCAACTGCGCCGCAGCACGGCCCTCGGCGGGTGTGTGGGCGCGTCCGAGCTTCCGCGCTTGTGCTGTAGAGAGCGACTGTACGCCCAAGCTCACCCGTGTGACGCCCGCGGCGAGGGCGGCGCCGAGGTAAGCCTCATCGAGGTCCTCGGGGTTGGCCTCCAGGGTGAGCTCAACCGCCCCGCTCCCCAGCGAGAGCAGGCGCTTGAGGATGGGGGTGGGCGCACGGCTTGGGGTTCCGCCGCCCAGGTAGAGCGTGTGGAGGGGGCCGGGGAACCGTGGCCGCAGGCTGTCGACCTCGGCCGCGACCCGATCAGCAAAAGCCTCCCACGGCGCGTCGCCTCGGTCGGGATCCACGTGGAAGGCGCAGTACGGGCACCGCACCCGGCACCACGGCACATGCACGTAGAGCCCCCAGGGCTCGCCCGCGTCAGGCGCCGTCACGGGGCCGGCTGCGCACCGTCACGAACCCGGTCCGGAGCATGCGCTGGACGGCGTCGATCACCACAGCCTGGTCCACGGCCTCAAGGGCCGTGCGCCGTGCGGCCACGGAGCTGTCGGCCCCCTCCAGCAACGACGCCGCGAGGCGGGCCGCGCGGTGCTCGGCTCGCTGCGCCCTGAGCGTCTCCTGGCCCACGAGGAGCGCGCGCGCACGGTCCAGCTCAGCCGAGGCTGGGGGACGCTCGACGAGGTCGATCAGCGCGCCGCGCAGGGCCTCGACGGCCTCGTCCACGCGCCCGGGTTCGCAGCCGAGTCCCAGGTGGAACAGGCCGCCGCTGCGCCCGGGGTCGTGCCGCGCCCAAAGGTCGTAAGCGAGGCTGCGTCGCTCGCGCAGGTCGAGAAAGAGTCGACCGGCCTGGCCGTCGAGGAGGGCCTCCACCATGTCGTAGGCGTGGTTGGAGGGCGTGCCGAGCGCACCGCCGTCGCCGACCAACGCCACCACGGCCTGCCGGTTCCCTGCGCGCAGGGTGGTGTCGCACGGCACGAGCGCGGGCCACGGTGGTGACGGCGGAACGGCCTTCACGGCCGGCAGTTCGTCGAGCCAGGCGAGGGCGTCGAGCACCTCCTCCGTGTCGACACCGCCCACCACCACAACGGCGAGTCGTCCCTGCACCATGTGCTGCTGGTGGAAGCGCGCCAGCGCCTTGCCCCGAATGCGACCCAGGCTCGCGAGCGTTCCGCCGGCGGGGTGCCGCCACGGATGGCCGGGGAAGCGCCGCGCGGCGGCCTCGTCTTCCACCACCTCGTGCGCATGGTCGCTTCGCGTGCGAACGCTGTCTTGCATGTCTTCGCGGACGTGGGCCCACTCTTCTTCTTCGAAGTGGGGATCGAGCACGAGGTCGCCAAAGATGTCGAGGAGGTCAGCCGTGTGCGCTGCTGGGCATGAAGCCGACAGCCCGAGCGCTGCCCGCCCACCGACCGGGTGCAGCTCGGTGGCCAGGTCGTCGAGCGCGTCGCGCAGGGTGTTCTCGTCGTAGCGGCCTGCTCCTCGATGGACCATCCGCGACCAAGCGTCGGCGATGCCGCCCATGCCGTCGGGCGTCCACAGCGCACCGCCGGGTGCCACCAAGCGCACAGCGGCCACCGGGGTGTCTTCCTGCTTCACGAGGATGCGCGTGCCGCTGCGCATCACCACTTCGCCGGATCGCGCAGGGGGCGGAGGTGGGGCCGCCTTCAAGGACCGGCGCAGGCTCACGCCCGACGCTTTGGGATCCAGCACGCTGACGACAGCCGCCTCGGGGGCCATCCAGGTGCGGGCGACACGGGTGACGTCCTCGGGCGTCACCGCCGCGAGCGCGTCACGCCATGCTGCGCGGCGCTCGGGGTGACCGCCTGTGGCCAGCTCGTGGTGGAGGAGGTCCTCGGCGATGCCGTCGACGGTCTGGTCGGCGAAGTCGATGTCGGCGATCAGGGTCTCGCGCGCCCGGGCGCACATCCGACCCCGGCAGGAGCGCGCAGCGTGGCGCAGCAGGTTGACCACCCGATCCAGCGCGTTGACCGTGTGGCCGGGAAGGGGACTGAAGCCGACCAGGAGCGCACCGTGGTCCCGCGTGCCGCCCAGCTCGGCCCATCCGCCGACGCCGACCTTCGGGTCCTCGTCGAGGCACTGGGTGATGCGATCGCCCTCGGCGCTGCCGAGCATCGCCAGGAGCACGGTGAGCGCCGCACGGTCGGGGTGACCGGGCCCCGGTCCGCGCCACGCCAGCTCCACCCCGAGGTCGTCGAACGCGCCCTCCGGGCGGACGAGCAGCGGCGTGTCGACGTGGGGGAGGGGAGGCGCGGGTGCGCGGCCGGGACCGGTGGCCCAGCCCGCGCACTGCGCGTTCACCTCAGCCACGACCTCATCGTGGGTTGCATCGGCGACGACCACGACGGTGGCGCGATCGGGCGTGAGGTGGCGGGCGACGAACGACGCCACCTGCGCCTGGCTCAGCGCAGTGACGGACTCCGGCGTTCCGATCACGGGGCGGCCGAACGGGTGGTCGCCCCACAAGGCAGCCTGCGAGGCCTCGGCGAGCACGTCGTCGGCGTCGTCGCCGTAGGCCGAGATCTCCTGCAAGATCACAGGGCGCTCACGATCCAGCTCTGCCGCGTCGAGGAGAGGTGAGCGTGCGAGGTCCACGAGCACGTCGAGGGCCAAGCGCCACGCACCCGCCGACACGACGGCGTGCAGCACCAGCTCGTCGTGGGAGGTGTAGGCGTTGAGATCCCCGCCCAGGGCCTCGATCGCGTGGGCGGCGGCTCCGATCCCTCGCTGCGCGGTGCCCTTGAACAGCATGTGCTCCACAACGTGGGCCAGCCCCTGCTCACCAGGGCCCTCGTCGACGGTGCCGGCAGCGAAGCGCAGGTAGACGGCGGCAGCCTCGCCTGGCACCTGGGCCGTGACCACGGCAGGGCCGGCTTCCAGCTTCGAGCGTTGGGGCGACAGGGCCACCTAACGCGACCGCCGCAGCGACTCCGGGCACTCCGGCCGGGCGACGACCCGGAACCAGCCGAGCTCATCCGCCCAGTACTCGCCCTGGAAGGGCCACACCCGCTTTCCCTTCTTACGCAGCTCGCGAACCTGACCCTCGGTCTCGGTGTCGAGCACCTCGCCGGTCGCGGCAGCTTGCTGGTAGAGGTCGGCGAGCTGGCTTCCGATGTCGACGAGCGTGAGCTCAAGGTCGGCGAGCATCTCGTCGAGCTCGGCCGACGCCGTCTTGGCGGCCTCCAGCACCCGGCCGCCTTCGGTCTGGATGCGCTCGTCGCGCCGTGCCGCGAGCAGCTTGGCCACTTCAGCCTCGCCACCGGTCTTGCCCAAGCGGCTCAGGTCGGCCGCTGCTACATCGAGGGCCGCTAGCGCATCGCCGATGCGCGCCTCCGTACCGAAGCGGGCCACCACAGCCGACGGCAGGCGCGGGCTGCCGCCCGTGCGCAGGGTGCGCGCGTCGGCCAGGGCATCGGCCGGGGTCATGCCCGACACCGCGGTGTCGATCGCCTTCTGCAGGGGCGCGTAGCGTGTGCGGAACGCCTCGACCGAGGTCTCCACTTCGCCGAACTTGCACATGAGGTACAGCGCCTGAGCGCGCAGCATGGCGGCTTCCGGCCAGTAGCCGTCGTCAAAGAAGGGGCTGGCGTGCGTGGTGAGCAGGCCAATCGTGCCTGGCATGTCGTCGACGCGGAAGTGCGCCCACGCGCGCTCGAAGTGCGCTTCGGCCCACGCTGCGTCGGAGCGCGGCACCTTGTCGTAGTACTCCATCGCGCGGCCGAAGTTCCCTTGGGCGTAGAACGTGCGGGCCACGTTGAGCGCGAGGGTGGCGACGTAGTGGGGATCCCGCTCGCCTGCGCGTGCGCGCTCGTAGGCGGTGAGCAGCGGCACGAGCGCGTCGCTGTGACGGGCCTGCTGGGAGAGCGCCACGCCCTGGAGCACCTGCGCGTCGAGCGCGTAGCTCGCATCCTGCGGCACGAGCGGGAGGAGGCCCAACGCCGTGCCCCAGGCACCTTCGGCGAACGCGGCCTTCGCGGCGAGGAAAGCGACCTGACCGCGCAGCCCGGCGTTCATCGGCACCGAGAAGTCTTCGCCCACCACGCGGCCCACAAAGGCCTCTTCGTGGAGCTGGAACGCGAGGGTGGCCAGCTCGCCGTAGCTGGCAGCGGCGTCCGCAGGAGCGAGCCTCGCGCCCTCGGTGAGCGACACGAGCGCAGCGTAGGGCAGACCGCCCTTCAACAAGGCGCGACCGAGCCGGGTCCACGCGGGCCCGCGCACGGAGGACGCAGCGGGATCGGTGAGCAGCGCACCCGCAGCGTCGGCTGCAGCGCGCCAGTCGCCGCGGTCCAGTGTGCCATCGATGGCTTCGACCCGGGGGTCGAGCGCTGCCACGGCCGGGCTTGGCTTCTCGCTCGCGCTCGGCTTGGGGGGAGCCGCCACGGCCGGACCCGAGAGGGCGGCGATGAGCACCCACGTGAGCGAGCGCATCAACGTCCGCCCTTCTTGCCGAACCACGTGACGCCGAGCATCACGCCAGCGTTCTGCTTGAAGTACCACGCCGAGGTGAGGCTACGGTATTCCGCGAGGAGGTCGTCCTTGATCTCGAAGCGGACAGCGAGATCCTCGCGCACGAAGAACCGACCGCCGAGGCCCAGCGCCACGGTGGGGGCGGCGGTGATCGTGGCGTCGCCAAGCACGGACTGCTCGAGCGTGGCCCCTCCTCGCGCCGAAATGAACAGGTCGTAGTGAACGACCTTCGCGCCGTTCGCCGACAGCTTCCCGTAGATCGGTGCCCACTGCACGCCCACCAGGGCGCTCGCCAGGTAGCGGAAGGCGTAGACGCTCACACCGTAAGCAGGGCCTTCGAGCTCGGCGTAGCGCGCGGTCTTCAGGCCGTAGCCGCCGCCGACGAACACCGAGAGCGCCAGGGTGTCGGAGAAGTGCTTGTCGATCGTGAGCGCGGCCACTGGGGTGGTGACAAGCGGATCGAAGGGCATCCAGCCGACGTGGCCGCCAATCTCCAGGCGCCCCTTCATCGGGTAGAGCACGTTCTGCACGACCTTGAGGTCGCTGTTCTTCAGGACCCCTACGTCAACCGTTTCCTGAGCCCCGGCGAGCGGAGACAGGAGGGCACCAAGGGCGAGGGCGAACACGCTGCGCATGCGGAGTCGTCCGTTCAGAAGGGGAGATCGCGCGGAGGCGCGGTGGGGAGGTACCAGACGTTGACGTCGGCATCGAAGTCGGGGACGGCGTCGCCGACAAGGCGCACGCTGTTGTCGACGGGGTCGTAGTACCAGCCGTCTTCGTACACGAGGCGGTCCAGGTCTTCGTCGTAGCGTGACGCGGCCTCGGGGATGTTGCGGCCGTCGATGGAGACCACAATCGTGCCCGGAACCGGGGGGCTGCGCAGCGGGAAGGTGTCGGACAGTCCACGAAGGAGGCCGCCGACGGCCTTGAGCGCGTCGCCGAAGTCGGCCGGCACACAGTTTCCGCCCGCATCGGTGACCGAGATCGGGATGTAGACGCCGTTGGTGGCTTCCACGAGGTTCTTGTAGCGGTCACGACCCCAGCCCACCGAGAGGCCCGCGCACTCGTCGGTGGAGCCAATCACCGCCCAGGCCATCCTGTGACCGAACGCACGAAACAGCTCCGGGTACGGGTCGGGCTTCGGATCACGGCCCGGGATGCGGCGGGACTGGTCGCCTTCATCCGTGATGATCACGGGGATCACCACCGAGCCTTCCCGCAGCCAGTCGGCGTTCGTGCCAACCTCGGCGGTGGTGAAGTAGGGCTCGGGCAGCGCTTCCGGGGTGGGCGGGTCGGGGACCCAGCGGCCAAGCTCCTCATCCCACCACCACTCGGCGAAGCACGCCTCCGGGGGCGCAGCAGATGCGCGACACAGCGCAGCGAACACGGGCTCGATGCCCTCTTCGGAAGCACCGAAGTTGTCGTCGGCACAGGTCGAGATGCCAGGGGAGCCACCGCCGGGGCACTCCACGTCGACCGAGATGTCGTCGGCGACGCAGGCGGCTTCGCACATGAGGTTCTCAACGAACTTCCGAGGGACGTTCTGGTCGATCTTAGAGAGCACGGGGTTGCGGCCGAGCAAGGCACCGATGTCGGTCCATGCCTCGGTGGTGGTGATGCCGATCTGGAAGTTCACCGAGCTCCCGCGGTTGGTGATGCCTTCCAGGTAGCGGCCCACCTCATCGGCCAGCGTAGGGCGCTCGGTGGGGGGCGCGGCTTCTGCGAACTCGCCGATGAACGACTCGAAGTTCACGGCGAGCGCATCCGCCTCGTCGGTCATCGAGGGGGAGTTGTCGACCACGAACAGGAGGTCGGCCTTGTTCGTGAAGCTGTCTTGCACGTACCCAGCACGCACGAAGTCGTCGTACGGGTTGCAGGCAGCAAGAAGCACGAGGGGTAGAACAACCACGCGCATGGCGACCTCGGGCGGCGTGTAACGTCCAGAGACGGAATGCCTGCCCGTCCTGACGTGGGTTTGACTACGCCCTGTCGCGCGCTTCACGCAGCGCATGAAACGCGAGGAGGGCCGAGCGGGGGATGGCGGAGCGCTCCGCGAGATGGTGCTTGAGCGTGGCCACCCACAGGTCGTCGATGCGGCCTGAGACAAGGTGGATGCGGCCCCTGCGCACCAGTCCCATGAGCTCGTTGACCGGCTCGGGAGGGGCGGAAGGGTAGGCGCTCTGCAGGCGCTCCAGGGCCCGATCCAGGCTGCGGGTCGCGCGGGTGGGGCCCCGACGCGGAGGGGGTACGGTGGCGTCGTCTTCGATCGCGTCGACCTCGGCCTCCACACTCGGCAGGGCAGCGACCGTTGGGGGCACGGCCACAGGCAGCGGCGCGGGGGCGGCAAAGACCTGCGCAGGAGGCGACGCACCGACTGGGACGGTTGGCGCACTCGGAGGGACTGACGGCGCGGCCGCACGAACATTCGGCGCAGCTGACGGGGAAGTGGGCGCACCGGTTGGGACACTCGGCGCATCGGTTGGGACACTCGGCGCACCGTGTCGGACCTGCGGCGCAGTGGCTGCGGGCACAGGAAACTCCGCAGGCGGGAGCGGCTCGAGGTCAGCGTCGTCGAGGGTAGGGGGCTCCTCTGCCGGCTCCAGGCCCGACCCGGTCTGGGCGACGTCGACCAGCTCGGCGAGAGAGGGCACACGCGCCTTGCGAGGCGGCGGTGCGGGCACGGGCTCCGGCTCTGGTGCCATCTCCGGCTCGGGCGCTGGCGGGGGGACCACGTGGAGGGTGGCGGCCTCATCGGGCGGCTCGAGCGCCTCCTGGGGCGCGGACGATGCGCTCGCTTTCACTGCGGCGGACGTGAGCGGGGCCACCGGGTTCACGCCGCGTCGGCCCAGGAAGGATGCCACATCGCCGTGATCGGCCTCGTACTCCTTCACCGAGAGGCAGCCGCGCACCCGCGTGGCGGGCACTTCGTGCAGGCAGTCCAGCAGGCGGATTCGACCTGTGGCGTCGGGATGGACCACAACCTCCGGCGCGGAGATGATGTCGACATTGAGCGAAGCCCGGCCGATGATCACGCGGGTGGTGGCCACCACGGTGCGGGCTGTGAAGTCGACGTCGCCGATCTCCACGATGTCGCCCATCGCGTCGTCGAGGTCGGCCGGGGTGAGGATCGAGAGCTTTCCCCCAGCCCGCAGGGTGCCCGTGGCGCGAAAGTTCCGCAACGTGGCGTCACCACCGGCCTCCAGCCGCACCAAGCGACGGCCGAGGGACTGCTCCAGCTCCACATCGCCATCGTGGCGCACCACCAGGGTGTCTTCGCCCACCACGAGGTGGGTGTCGGTGGGCAAGCGGAGCAGCGAGCGGTCAGCCAAGTGGTTCTCCGAGGCCAGAGGGGGCGGTGCCCGCCTCCCGAGCGTGCGGTGGGGTGTACCTCGATCGACGCGCCACTGCCCCGATCAAGCTCCGGACCCGATCGTGACGGTAGCGTACCCGCCTCACAGGCCATCCACGGCGTCGCCGTCACGCCAGATCTCACCACCGCCGATGGCCTGAAGCCGCGGACCGTGGTGCTGGGCCACCCACGCCAACGTGCGGAGTGCGCGGGCCAGCGTGACGTCGTCGAGGGTGTGGCCGAAGAACGTGGCCGTGCACGCGATCGTGCCATCTTCGAACAGCTGCAGGCTGCCCAGCAGCAGGGTGTGGCCGATCTGGAGCAACTGGTGGAGGAGCTCGAGCGAAGGCTGCACGTCGGTGAGCACCAGCGCGGCGACACGCACGAAGGCTTGGCCGCCGTCTTCGAAGCAGGTGAGCAGCAGCACCTGACCGTCGACCTGTACGGCCGTCACGCGGCCAGCGCGTGTCTGACCCTCGAAGCCAAGCTCCCCAAGGATCGCAGCGACGGACTCTTCGAGCAGTTCCAGCGGCGTCATGGGGTGTCCCTGGCCACCGTCGGTAGCCGCGTCAATGGGGGTCGGCTCCCGGCGGGTTGGATTGACCCAATCCACCCCGCGGGGCCACGAAAAGCGCTAGGATCATCGCATGCACAGAGGCGTCGCGCTCGGCGGGTTCATGGGGGTCGGGAAGTCCACGGTAGGGCGCGCCCTCGCGGACCGGTTGGCGCTGCCGTTCATCGACCTGGACGCCGTGCTGGAGGCGGCGCACGGCCCGATCGCCCGTCAGATCGCGGCAGAGGGAGAGGCCACGTTCCGGCAGCGCGAGCGGGACGCCATCTTGCGTGTCGTTGATGGCGCTCCGTGCGTGCTCGCGACGGGGGGCGGCGCGTGGGTCGACCCTGCCAACCGGGCAGCGCTGCGCAGGGCCTTTCACCTGGTGGTGCTCGACGCTCCGCTCGCGACGCTGGCTCGACGGGTAGCCGGGGATCCTGCACGACCCCTGTGGGACGACGCCGTTGAGGCGCGCTACGCGGCGCGTCGGTCAGCCTACGCCGACGCCGACCTGCGGGTCGACACCGGGGTCGGCGACGCTTCCACCGCCGTCGAGGAGATCGTGAAGTGGCTGCAACCAGCACCGTGAGGGTGGCGCTCGGCGACCGTGGCTACGACGTGGTGATCGCGGGCACGCTCGAGGGTCTCGGCGCGGCAGTGTGGGCCGTTGGGGGGCGACGCGCGTTGCTGGTCACCGACGATGTGGTCGACCCCCTGTGGGGCCACGCCGCGCGTGACAGCCTGGGTTCTGCCGGCATCGAAGTCGTCACCATCGTGATCCCGAGTGGGGAAGCGAACAAGAACCTGGAGACCTGGTGGTCGATCGTGGACGCTGCCCTCCGGCAGGGTGTGGACCGCGGCACCTTCCTCGTTGCACTGGGCGGCGGGGTCGTCGGCGATCTTACCGGGTTTGCCGCAGCATCGGTGCTGCGCGGGGTGCCGTTCGTACAGGTGCCCACCACGTTGCTCTCGATGGTCGACAGCTCCGTGGGCGGAAAGACCGGCTTCGATCACCCGCTCGGGAAGAACCTTGTGGGCGCCTTCTGGCAGCCGTCGCTGGTGTGGGCAGCCATCGAAACCCTGGCCACGCTGCCCGGCACGGAGCTGCGATCGGGGCTTGGCGAGGTGGTGAAGACCGCGCTGCTGGCTGATCCGGCGTTGTTCGAGCGGCTCGAGTCCGAAGGCTCCGCATGCGTGACCGAGCCCGCCTCGCTCGCCGATGTCGTTCGGCGCTGCGTGGTGGCTAAGGCCGCGGTCGTGGCGGCCGATGAGCGGGAGTCTGGTGCACGCGCCTGCCTGAACGCGGGGCACACCGTGGGGCATGCGATCGAGCAGGTGGCGGGGTTTGGGGTGGTGGCCCACGGGGAGGCTGTGGGCATGGGCTTGGTGGCGGAGCTGACGTGGGCCAGCCGCGAGGGGTGGGTGGCGTCGGAGCTTGTGCAGCGAGTGCGTGCCGTGCTGGAGAGGTTGGGTCTCCGGTCCAGCGCCCCTGATCTGGACGCTGGCGCACTTGTGACGGCGATGCGTCTCGACAAGAAGGGCCGCGGGGATACGATGGTGTTGCCCGTGGTGACGTCACCAGGGGTGTGGCGGCTGGTGCCGCTGCCAATGTCCCGCCTGTCGGAGCTGCTCAACCCGTGATGCGTCGCTCGCTGCCGCTCGTGGTTATCGCCTCGGCCTGCTCGGCGTCTCCGCATGCTGGGGTGGATCTGCTGGTGCCCGACGATGTCGAGTTTGCGTGGAACTCGGCCTACAACGACGTGGGGGATGGGCGCGTGGCGCTGCTTCCGCTCGATGTGATGGTCTACGATGCGGTCGACGGAGAGCCCGTGGAAGGCGTCGTCGTCCAGATCGATGCCGACGAGGTCGACTTCGTTGGGGCTTCGCTGGTGGAGGCTGCGCTGCCCTCGTGCGAGGCGTGCCCTTGGGATGCCTACCGAGATGAGTACGTCGACCTCGAAGCCGACGCGGTGGTCACCCAGCTCGATGCCACCTCCGATGCCTCGGGCCTCGTGCAGGTGCTGGCCGTGTTGGATCACCTGACCCTGGAGGGGGGTGTGGGCGAGGTCGCCGTGCGGGTGAGCTTGGCGGGGGATGGTGCCCAGGCCCGCGAGCCGTACGTGGTGCGGCTCCTTGCTCGCTGAGCTGCTTGCGCGGATGGGCGGCGCGTGCGGGCGGCGGAAGTGACGGGCGCATCGGTGGGCTCTCCGCTCGTGGCGCTCCAGGCGCACGCCGCCAGGGGAGCGTGGAGCGAAGCGCTCGATCAGGGGCGCGCGCTGATGCGGGATGGCCTGGCTGCGGTGGACGTGCTCCATGCACTCGCTCGGGGCGCGCTGCAGTCAGGTCGGCCCGATCGTGCGAAGAAGGCCCTGGATCAACTCAAGCGCGACGACGATCTCCGCATCGCCGCGCTGCGTTTCGAGGTCATTCTTGGCCTCAACGGACGCGAGGCCGCGCTGGCGTGGGCCGACAACACGGCAGCAGCCCAGGCGCACCAGCCCGAGTGGGTCGCGTGGGGTGCGCAGCTGCGCGAAGGGCTGGCCGAGCGCAAGGGCACGCTGCCGCTCGAGACGCTCTCTCGGGTGCGTGCGCTCGCGGCCGGTGGCCATCCGGGTCGTGGGCTTCGCCTCGCACGTCGGCTTAGGCTCACCCACCCGAACGATGCGCAGGTGATCGACGCGATGCTGCACTGCGCCGAGCAGGTGGCCGGACTGGAACTCTCCAGCACGGATGTGCTTCGAGGGGCACCGCTCCCCGAGCTGGACCAGAGCCTGGGTCTGGCTGAGGTGGACTTTGTCGACCTGGGTCCTGAGCTGTGAGGATCCTCGTCCTGCACGGACCCAACCTCGATCTCCTCGGCACGCGGGAGCCCGGCCTCTACGGCAGCACCACGCTGGCCGAGATCGATGCCGGCCTTGTGGCCCTGGGTGCAGCGCTCGGTGTCGACGTGACCTGCTTCCAGTCTGCGCATGAGGGGGCGCTGGTCGAACGCGTGCACGCGGAGTGGCGCAGCGGTGTGTCGGGCGCGATCGTCAACGCAGGGGCCTACACGCACACATCGGTGGCGCTCCGCGATGCGCTGCTGGGCACCAGCCTGCGCTTTGTCGAGGTCCACATCAGCAACACGGCCGCGCGAGAGCCGTTCCGCCACAAGAGCCTGCTGGCCGACGTGGCGATCGGCGTGGTGCAGGGGCTCGGTCCCCAAGGCTACGGCCTCGCGCTGCGTGGACTCGTCTCCATCCTGCAAGGCCCATAGGTCCGCCGGGTGCTCACGGGCCCGTGGTGCGGTTAGCGCAAGGGTCCCGGAGTGTACGGATGGACCTGGAGCGCCTGGAAGCCCTGCTCACGCTGCTGCGTGGACATGAGGTTCACGAGTTTGATTACGACGACGAGCATGTGCAGCTTCGGGTGAAGCTGGGGCATGGCCACGTGGCCCAGGTGGTGGCTGCGCCCGCTGCGGCGGCCCCCGCCGTTGCGGCGCCTGTCGCTGCGGCACCGCCGCCCGTGGTCGCCGAGGGCACGATCGTGAAGTCGCCAATGGTGGGCACGTTCTACACGGCTCCCACCCCGGGTGCGAGCGCGTTCGTGGAGGTGGGTCAGCGCATCGCCGTGGGCCAGACGCTGTGCATCGTGGAGGCCATGAAGCTGATGAACGCCATCGAGTCCGAGGTGGCCGGGGTGCTGGTCGAGCGCTTGGTCGAGGACGGGCAGCCGGTGGAGTACGGTCAGCCGATGTTCCGGGTCCGGCCCGCTTGATGTTCAAGAAGCTGCTGATCGCCAACCGCGGCGAGATCGCGCTCCGAATCATCCGCACGGCGCGGGAGCTTGGCATCCCCACCGTGGCCGTGTACTCCGAAGCCGATCGCGCCAGCTTGCACGTGCGCTTCGCCGACGAGGCCGTGTGCATCGGCCCGGGTCCGGCGGCGAAGAGTTACCTCGACCAGAGCCGGGTGTTGGCGGCGGCGGAGATCACCGACGCCGACGCGATCCACCCTGGCTACGGCTTCCTCGCTGAGAACGCGGCGTTCGCTGCGGCCGTGCGGGCATCGGGCCGAACCTTTGTGGGGCCCACCCCCGAGCACCTGCGCATGTTTGGCGACAAGGTGCAGGCCAAGCAGGCGGCTCGCTCCGCTGGGCTCCCGCTGGTGGGGGGCAGCGAGGGCGAGGTCGCCACGGTGGAGGCCGCTGCCGAGGTGTCGGCGGCGATTGGCTTCCCGGTGCTTCTCAAGGCGGCTGGGGGTGGGGGTGGCAAGGGCATGCGCGCTGTGGAGCGGCCGGAGGACCTCGCTTCGGCTTTCGACATGTGCCGCGCTGAGGCCGGGAAGGCGTTTGGTGCGTCGGCGATCTTCGTGGAGAAGTACCTGAAAGCACCGCGCCACGTCGAAGTGCAGGTCGCTGGGGATGGGCGCGGAGGCGCGCTGTGGATCGGCACCCGCGACTGCAGCCTGCAGCGCCGCCACCAGAAGATCGTCGAAGAAGCGCCTGCGCCCAACCTGCCCGACGGCCTGGAGGCCAAGATCCTCGCGGCAGCGGCCAGTCTGATGGCTTCGGTCGGCTACTGCACCCTTGCTACGGTCGAGTGCCTCGTAGAAGGCGACGACTTCTACTTCCTCGAGGTGAACCCTCGCATCCAGGTGGAGCACCCCGTCACCGAGGAGACCACCGGGATCGACCTGGTGGCGCTGCAGCTTCGATTGGCAGCAGGCTTGGGTTTCGGAATGGAGCAGGGCGACGTTCGCACCCGCGGACACGCCTTCGAGGTGCGCGTCAACGCTGAGAACCCGTGGACGTTCGCCCCCAGCCCCGGCCGCATCACCGGCTACCACGAGCCCGGGGGCTTCGGCGTGCGCATCGATGGCGCTGCCTACGAGCAGGCCCAGATCCCGCCCTACTACGACAGCCTCGTCGCGAAGCTCATCGTGCGCGGCGACACCCGCGAGCAAGCCCTCCGCCGCACCCTACGTGCCCTCGACGAGTTCGTGGTGGAAGGCATCCACACCACGCTCCCGATGCAGCGCGAGCTCCTCCGCACCGCCGCGGTCCGCGACGTCACCTTCTACACCCGCTTCGTCGACGCCTGGCTCTCCGACCCCGCCAACCGCCCGAGCTAGGCCCCCCTCCGAAGCGGAGCCCCGGAGCGCGCCGTCACGCGGCCCCACCGCGGTGGAACGGGTTCGGGTAGCGGAGCGCCCGGCTTGGGGTCCGCCGGAAGCAGACACTTCGCCAGGTGGCTGCGGAGGCGGACCCCGAGCATCAGGGCGCGACCCGCCCGAACGGCTCGGTTCGGCCCGCCAAGCCCCCCTCCGAAGCGGAGCCCCGGAGCGCACCGCTGCGCGGCCCGGGCGCGGTGCAGCGGTTCGGGTAGCGGAGCGCCCGGCTCGGGGTCCGCCGGAAGCAGACACTTCGCCAGGTGGCTGCGGAGGCGGACCCCGAGCATCAGGGCGCGCAGCGAACCGGATCCGCTCACACAGTCTAGCCCCGTACCGATGTGTTCCAGGCGAAGCGGGCGACGGGATTCGAACCCGCGACCCCGAGCTTGGGAAGCTCGTGCTCTACCAGCTGAGCTACGCCCGCGAACGGCCCGTCACTAACCGGAGCCCCGCTCCGGTCAAGCCTCAACGGGTCCAGGTGGGCTGACTCCAGCCGCTGTCCTCGGTCACCGCGACCTGGTGCCGCCCATTGGAGGTGGAGATCCACAGCCGCTGGCGCCCGCCGCGGGTGGAGGAGAACAGGAGGTAGCGACCGTCGGGGCTCCACGACGGGTCTTCGTTGTCGCCCGCGTCCTGGGTGATGCGCAGGAGGCCGGAGCCATCGGTGCGCACGGTCATCACGTCGAACACGCCGCTGCGGCTCACGAACGCGATGCGCGTGCCGTCGGGGCTGTAGACCGGGTCGGTGTAGAAGCCGGCCGTGGTGGTGACGCGGCGTGCGGCTCCGCCCGCCACAGGCATCTCGTAGATCTGGCTGCCGCCCGAGCGCTCGGACGCGAACACGATCTTCGTGCCATCGGGCGAGAAGTGGGGTGACACATCGATGCCCCCGCCCTGCGTGAGGCGACGAATCGCCGCTCCGGTGCGGGCGTCGAGCAACCACAGGTCGGTGTCTCCTTCGGAGGACCGCGCGAGCGCCATCGTGCGGCCGTCGGGCGAGTAGGCGGGGGACGCATCCAGACCCTGCGTGGCCGAGACCACCCGCACCCGGCCGGTGTCGAGGTCCTTAGCGTACACGTCGGGTCCACCGCGACGGAAGGTGGTGTACGCGATGGAGGACTTCGCGCTGTTCCACCCAGGCGACAGGTTGATCGTGCCGTTCGCGGTGACCGAGGTGACCGCGCCGCCGCCCAGCGGCATCGTGACGATCTCCTTCTTGCCGCTGCGCGAGGACACCGCCGCTACGGTCTGCCCGAAGAAGCCGATCTCGCCCACCAGCGCGAGCAGAATGACGTTGGCGGCCTCGTGGGCGAGGGAGAGCGGCTGATCGGCGCTGGCCTTCAGGCGCTTACCGGCGAGCTTCTCGCCACCGAGCACGTCGTAGACGTACACATCGACACACGTGAGGACCGGGTCACAGCTTGGGTCGCCAGCGGGAAGGATGCGCAGCTTGGCCAGCGCCGCCACCCGAATCGTCTTCCAGTCGTCGAACGAGAACTCGCCCGGCTCCACACCCTTGCCGCGCTCGATGTGTGCCTCAGGACCCACCATGCGGAAGTAGCCGGTCATGTCGAGGTCGCGCTCGACGGTGCGGCGCAGGCTCCGCGCCAGATCCTTGGGGTCGCCGGCCGGCGTGTAGGGCTCCGCGATCGCCAACGTGAGCGACTGGCTACCTTGGACCGGTACCTCGAAGGTGGCGGCACGGGCGGTGCCGATCACGCAGCTCAACAGCATCAAGAAGCGCATCATCGGGGATCCTCGAAGCGGATGAGGTAGCGGTCAGGCTTGCTGTCGCGAAAACGCTCAGGCGGGAGGGGGATGGCCGGCACATCGGTGGCGGCCTGCAGGGCTGCGCGGTCCCACGAGGGGTTGCCGCTCTCCTTGGACACGTTGCTGGACTGGACCCGTCCTTGCGTGTCGACCTCCACCAACACCACAGTGACGAGACCCTGGCCCAGCAGCGCCGGAAGCGGTCGAAACTGCGCCACGAACAGCTTCGAGACGGACGCGATGTAGCGGGCGTACTCGGGGTCGCCGGTGTTGCTGCCGCTCATGCTGTTGGTGACACCCTCGACGCCGTCCGGTGAGGCGGCGTCACGGTCCACGGCGCCTTCGGGCGCACCGAGGTCGTCCATCAGGCGCTCCAACTGGAGCTCCTTCATCAGGGCGTCGAGGCGCTGCTTGTCTTCGGTGGGGACCTTCGCGCCGGGATCGGGCACGTCGGACGGGATGGTCAGATCGGAGGTGCGGACGGGAGGGGGCGCCTCGGCCGTGCTCAGAGGAGCGGCCGCAGCTTTGGGCGCTCGTTGCGCCCGCGACACGGCGCCCTTCGGCGACACCGAGAGCAGCTCCACCGTGAGCACGGTGCTCGGATCGACCATGAGCCTGGGTGCTGCATGAGAGCCCCAGATCTGCAGGGTGATCAGGACCGCAGCGCCCACCACATGGCCGACCAGCGCGAGGCCCAGAAAGGGTCCCAGGCGCTCGGAAGATCCCGTGAGCAGCGAGGGCGGCGCAGCCGACATGTCCTAGGGCGCCCCCTCGAGGTTCGGATCAAACACCAAGCCCACCCGGGGGAATCCCGCTTGTTTGGCCATCGCGAGCAACGACGCCACTTCGCGGTAGGGCAGCGACCCATCGGCTTCCAGGTAGATCGGCTGATCGGCGTTCGCCTTGGCGATCGCCGCAAGCTTCTCTGGGAGCTCCTCCATCGAGAACGCGTTGTCGCCGAGGAACACCCGCCGCTCGGCGTCCACGACGATGCGCAGCTCCGTGTCGGACTTGGGCGGCAAGTCATTCGCCACGGCCTGCGGAAGGTCGACCGTGACGCCGGAGTCGGGCTCCATCATCGGGGCCGTGACCATGAAGATCACGAGCAGCACCAACATCACGTCCACAAGCGGCGTGACGTTGATGTCGGCCATCGCGTCGCCCTGCTTACCGGCGGACATCCCCACGAGCGCCTCCGATCAGGGCGAGGTGGCCTTGCGACGCACGAGGTTGAGGAAGTCGGACGCAAAGTTCTCCATCTCGGCGTCCAGCGTGGAGATCCAGCGGTTGTAGCCGTTGTAGGCCATGACGGCGGGGATGGCGGCGACGAGGCCGACGGCCGTGGCCACCAGCGCGTGCGCGATCTCGGGGCCCACGGCCTGCATCGTGGCCGTGACGCCAGGTTTGCCGAGCGCGAGGAACGCGCGCAGGATGCCCCAGACGGTGCCGAACAGGCCGATGAACGGCGCGGTGGACCCTGTGGTGGCCAAGAACACGATGAACCGCCGCAGCTCGTGGCTCTCGACCTGGATGGCACGACGGAGCGCGCGCTCCACGTTGTCGGAAGGGTCGCCGGCCTGCCCGTGCACCTTCACCAACTCGCGGTAGCCCGCCGAGAACACGGCTGCGACGGGGCTCGCCGACCACGTGGGGAGGCTGTCGAAGATCTGGTCGAGGCGCTTGGCCTTCCAGAACGCATCCACAAACGCCACGGAGGAGCGCTGCGCGGCCGCGAGGCGCGTCCACTTCATCACGACGATGGCCCAACAGGCCACGCTCATGCCCACCAGGATCGCGAGATCCAGCTGCACGATGGGATCGGCTTCGAGCATCATCTCCCAGAGGGAGGGGGCTGAGGCGGGCGCCTCGGAGGGGACATCCACGGGCGGGACTCCGGCTGGCTGGTGTGGCCGATGGGGTAACGCGCAGGGAGGGTTCGGCCATGCCTCCGGGCGTGCCGCTCGTTACCGGGACGGATGGGTGGGAGGGCGCTTGTCGACACTCGGCACCTGGATTCGCGAGGGGATGACTCGGCTGGATGCTGGTCTCCCGGCCTGGACCTACGGGGCTGTGAGCATCGACGTGGACCGGTACAGGGAGCGGCTGGCGGTCCTGGGCTGGGCGCACCTGCATCCGTCCCAGCCCGAGACCCGGCTGGCCGATGCCGATCGCACGGCTGCCCGCGTGATCGCCAGCGCACGCACCTCGGCCGTCACCCTCGGAGCTGTGGGTGGCGCGGGCGGAGCCCTCTCGTTGGGCCCGGAGGCCGCGGGCTGGGTGGTGGTGGTGCTGCGCTTGGCCCAGCGCCTCGCCGTGGTGTACGGCCTCGACCCGCGCACGCTCGCGGGACGCAACGCCGTGGAGCGCGCGATCGCCCAGGCCTTCAACCTGCCCATGCCGAGCCACGGGCTCGCAGAGGCGCGGGCTACTGAGCTGCTGCGGCCGCTGCGTGGTGCACGATCCACTGGCCTGGCCCGCCAGGTGGCAGGTCAGGTCGCGAGGCGCGTCACCCGTCGCCTGGGGCGGTGGGTGCCGGTGGTGTCGGTGGCGGTGAGCGCGCTCGACAACGAGGCTGAGATCGCGCGTGCCGGTCAGCGCATGGTCGCCGTGCTGCGCGTGATCGCGGAGGGGCCTGGTCCGGATCGTGAGGCGGCCCTGGACGCGATCGAGGTCCTCATCCCTCGATGACGGCGTCGGCGGTTCGCTCCACGAACTGGGCGCGGAACAGAGCGGCGTAAGCACCGTTGGCAGCGAGCAGCGCGGCGTGCTTGCCCTGCTCGATGATCCGGCCCTGGTCCATCACCACGATGCGGTCGGCGTCGACCACCGTGGACAAGCGATGTGCCACGACCAAGGTGGTGCGACCTGCAAGCACCTCGGTGGTGGCTTCCTGAAGCGCGGCCTCCGTGGCGGAGTCGATGCTGGCTGTGGCCTCATCGAGCACGATCACCACCGGGTCGCGCAGCAAGACCCGCGCGAACGCGAGGAGCTGGGCCTCTCCGCCCGAGAGGTTGCGCCCGCCTTCCTCGATCATGCCGTTCAGGCCACCCAAGCGCGCCACCACCTGGGTCGCACGTGCCCGCTGCACGGCGGTCTCGATGCCCGTGTCCGGGTGGTTCATCCCCAAGGTGAGGTTGAACCGCACGTCACCAGGGAACAGCTGCACGTCTTGCAGCACGACACCCACGACGGACCGCAGCGCCTCATCCGTCAGGGTGGACAGGGGCACACCATCCAGCGTGATCGCACCGTCGTAGCCATCGTACGCGCGCCACAGCAGGCGGGTGAGCGTGGTCTTCCCGGAGCC
Organism: uncultured Enterobacteriaceae bacterium; assembly: GCA_964396405.1. Taxonomy (GTDB): domain Bacteria; phylum Myxococcota_A; class UBA796; order UBA796; genus JACKEO01. The sequence goes on along the minus strand of CAYNFK010000005.1, from coordinate 55,851 downwards.
CGTGCGACCCACCAGCGCCACCGTCTCGCCGGGAGCGAGGTGCAGGTCGATGTTGTGCACCACAGGCTCCCCCTCGCGGTACGCGAACGTGACACCGGTCATCCGCACGTCGCCCACCGGCTCGGTGAGGGTTGCGGTGCCGCGCGCGACGGTCTCGTCGACGTCGAGCAGGCCGAAGATCTTGTTGAGCGCAGCCGATGCGCGCTGAATCACCGACACCTTGGCCGAGAACTCTTGGATAGGTCGGAACAGCCGCGCCACGTAGTCGATGAACGCCGCCAGCGTGCCCGCCGTGACCGCGCCCCAGAGGCCGCCGCTCGCGCCGTAGAACAGCATGAGCGCCAGGGTGACCGACCCCAGGCCGTCGACGGTGGCGTACATCAGGGCGTCGTAGACGTTCGTGCGGACCGTCGCGTGCGTGTAGCGGGCGAGGCGCTCGTCGTGGGCAGCCTGAGCGCGGGCCTCGTCGCCATAGAGCTGCAGCACGACGAGGCCGTCGAGTCGCTCCGAGAGGTAGGCGTTGAGGTCGGAGAGCGTGTTGCGGACCTCCAGGTAGAGGGTGCGCAGGCGACGGCGCAGGTACTCCACCACCAGCACCAGGGGCGGTCCCACCAGCAGCAGGACGAGCGTGAGGCCGGCATCGAGCCAGACCATGGCCACCACGACGCCCACGACCTGCAGCGCATCCAGCACGATCGTGATCGCGCCGGCCGTGAGCGTCTCGCCGAGCGCGTCGACGTCCGAGGTGGCTCGCGTGAGCAGACGGCCCGTGGGCTGGCTGTCGAAGAAGCGCTGGCCACGGGTGAGCGTGTGGTCGACCACGGCGCGACGCAGTCGGGTGATGCTGCGCATCGACGCGTAGGAGAGCGCGAGGGTGTGGCCGGTCTGCAGCAAGAAGCCCGCCACGACCGCAACGCCGTAGATCGCCACAGCGGTGCCCAGTCCGGCGGCGTCACCGGGCACGATGTGCGTGTCGACGATGGACTTCAGCAGCCACGGCTGGAGGACCACGAGCAGCGCTGTGGCCGGAGCGAGCAGCAGGGCGACCGAGTACAGGCCGAGGTCCTTGCGCAGGTACGGCCAGAGATCGCGCCACAAAGAGAGCTCGCTGCGGGTGAGGGGGTCGCTCATGCTGAGGCCTCCCCAGGGTCACGCTGCTGGGTCTGCCAAGCGGCCTGAAACGGCCCCGGCTGCTCCAGCAGCTCGGAGGGTCGACCACACGCCACCACGCGGCCCTCGTCGAGCACCACCACGAGGTCGGCCAGCATGAGCGCGCTGACCCGATGGGCGACCAGCAGCGTGGTGCCACCGCCGCGCGCGGCATCGCGCAGGGTGGCGAGCAGCCGGTGCTCGGTGGCGTGGTCGACGGCTGAGAGCACGTCGTCGAGCATCAGCACGTGTCCGCGACGCGCCAGCGCCCGGGCGAGCGCAGCCCGCTGCCTCTGCCCCCCGGACAGGCGCACGCCGGCTTCCCCCACCACCGTGAGCTCGCGCTCGGGCAAGGCTGCGACGTCGCGATCCAGGTCGGCCAGCTCGAGGACGCGCTGGAGGGTGGCGGGATCGTCCACGCCGAGCAGGATGTTGTCGGCGAGCGTCTCCGAGAACAAGAACGCCCGCTGGGGCACGAGGATGCACGCGGCGCGCCACGCGTCGAGGTCGACCCGCGTGAGGTCTTCGCCGTTCACGAACACGGTGCCAGGGGGTGGGTTGTGCAGCCTAGCCAAGATGGAGAGCAGCGTGGACTTCCCCGAGCCCGTGGCGCCGAAGATGCCCACGGTGGACCCCGCGGGCACGCGGAAGCTGACGTCGCTGAGCGCGTCGTGCTGGGCCCCTGCGTGGCGGTAGGTGAGGTGGCGCAGCTCCAGGGAAGGTGGCTCGCTGGGGGCTGGTGAGGGGGAGGGGAGGTCAGGTCGATCGGGAGGCGTCTCCAGCAGCACGCCCACGCGCTCCAGCGCCGCCTGGCCGTTACGAACGATGGAGACGAGGAAGCTCGACGCGCGCAGCGGGCCCGTGACAAAGCCCACGAGCGTGATGAGGGCGACGAGCTCGCCCACGGTCATCGTGCCCTCGATCACCCGAGGGCCACCCACAGCCAGCACGATCACGATGTTGAGGTCGGCCGCGAACGAGAGGATCGGGCCCATCGTGGCGCGCAGCCGGGCCTGGGCCAGCGAGGTGTCGAGCACCTGCTCGTTGTGAGTGTCGAACCGCCGCAGGAAGGCGGTCTCGGCGCCGGCAGCGTGCACCGTGGCGACACCACGCCACGTGGCGAGCACCGACCCCGACAGCGAGGCCTGCTCTCGCTGCAGGCGACGCATCAGCTCGAACAGCTGTCGGATGCTGATCTGCACCAGCACCAGCGCCACAGCGAGCGGTCCGATCAGCCACAGCACCAGGTCGCCGGCGATGCGCCCCATCTGCACGGCCGCAAACCCCAGCGCGAACACGGTGTTGGCCACTTGGAGGATGCCGAACCCGGCCAGCAGGCGGAGCTGGTTGACGTCGGACGAGATGCGGCTGAACAGGTCGCCCGTCTCGTACTGGTTGAGGAAGCTGGGCTGGTGGCGCAGGATCGCGGCGAACAGGTCGGCCTTGAGCCGCTGCTCGACCCAACGTCCTGGTGTGAAGAACCACACCCGCGAGAGCGTGCGCACGCCGATGACAGCGAGCCCCATCACCCCCACCCACAGCGCGCTGTGGAGCGCTTCCTCAGGTCGTGACTGGGCGAGCCCGTCGATGCCGGACGCGACGTAGAGCGGGATCGTCACCGACATCGCGTTGGTGGCCAGGAGGGCGAGCGTGCCTGCGGCGTACCAGCCCGCAAAGGGGGCCAGGTAACGACGCACAAACACGCTGGTCTTCATGTCAACGCCTCAGCGCGGCAGAGCGTCCGTGCTGTGGGAGGGGTGGCGGAACGGCCGACGAGCGGAGCGGGGTCAGTAGCCGCCCGTCTGCTTCCACGCGTTGGCGTTCGCGATGATCAGACACAGCGCGCCGACCACCACGAGGGGGAGGGCGAGATCGGCACCCGGCAGCAGGCCGATCTGATCGAGCCCGGAGAAGCCCACCTGGCTGAAGTCGCTGTTGATGTCGCCGCCGACCCAGCCGAAGGCCGAGATGAGGTTGACCGCACCCGTGCCGACCAGCAGGCCACCCACCAGCAGCAGTGCGAAGTGGAAGGGGTGGAGGTCGTCGTGGGGCGCGTCATCGTGGTGGGCGGACATGGATCCTCCGAAGGGACGCGGCCTATCCAACAGACGCAGGCATGGCCAGGGATCCGCCACCGCTCGTTGCGGCGTCCTGACGTGTCGCGGGGGGTGTGCTCGCCTCGCTCATCCGAAGCGGGCGGGCTACGGTGACGCGTGCTTAGGGAGTCAGGTTGGCCGAGCCCCTCGACGGCGTGATGCAGGCCGTCAACGCTGGCGGAGACGAGCCGATCGACGCGTCTGTGCGCGGCGATGTGGTGGACTCCGAGCGGCTCGGCGACCTTGTCGGTCGGGATGGCGAGGAGATCGTTGCGTTCCTGCGTGAGAGCCGGGTGCCGCGGCTGCGGCCGGTGCTGGTGGCGCTCGCCTCGCGGGCGGCGGGTGGCAGCGCCGTGGATCCCGAGCTTCAGTATGCCGCAGAGCTGCTGCACCTGGCCCTCTCAGTGCACGACGTCGCACTGGGTCCGCACAACAACCGTCGGCACACCCTCGCGCGCACGCTGCTGCGCGGCGTCGGCTGGATCGGCAGCAACCGCCTGCTGCTGCGCGCGATGGATCTGGCCCGCCACGCCTCGACGCCCGGCGCCATCGACGAGCTGCTCGACACGCTGAGCGCGTTCCACGAAGGTCAGGTGGTGAGCGAGAGGATGCAGGCTGTGGGCCCGCCCGATCTGGGCGCGTGGTCGGATCACGCGAACGGCCACACGGGCGCGTTGCTCTCCTTTTGCTGCCGGGTGGGCGGACGTGTGGGCGGGTCGGGTGCGGGCGACGTGGCCGCCTTGGGTCGCTACGGACGCCATGTGGGTCGACTCTGGCACATCGCGGAAGACGTGGTGCTGCTTCAGGGGCCCGACGCCGTAGAACAGCTGGTGGGAAGGGCGTTGGTGGGGCGCCCCATGTTGCCTGTTGCGGTCGCCCTCGATCGGCGGCCCGAGGCGGCTTCGTTGTGGCACGAGGTGGTGCGCGATCACGACGCTGACGCTGCCACCCGGCTGCTCGCGGTGCTGCGTGACACCCGAGCAGTGGCCGGAACCCGCGAGATCGCGGCCCGTGAGCACTGGTCGGCTCGCCAGGAAGTGGCGCGCTTCGAAGAGACCACCTACCGCCGCTCGCTGGAGCGTCTGGCTTCGGGGCTCGCGCGCGCGCCTTACGACGACGTCGTGCCCGGCTTCACGCGCTCCTGATCCATCGGCACGCTCGCGGCGATCGCGTGCACGGTGGCGGCGTGGACTTCGGGGGAGAGCAGCAGGCCGTTGTGTCCGTGCCCCTGCACCACGATCTCCTCGACGCCGCCGATGTTGGCGCGCACCGGGGGGAACACCTGATGGTCGTAGCGCGCTCGAAGCACCACCGTGCGCACGGGCTCAGGCGTCGCAGCCAGCGCACGGATCTCGGGACTGCCGGGTCGAAGCACTGCACGTAGCGGTGGCGACAGCAGAGGCCACAGGGCGGTGCCCGCGTGGGGCCCGCCGAGCGACACGAACACACCTACGCTGCTCGCGCCGCCATACCTCTTGATCCACGTTCGCACGGCGAACGCGCCCAACGAGTGACCGACGACAGCAATGCGTCCGTGAGCCCGGACCATAGGCTCTGCCGCAGCGGCCACGACGTCGACGATCTGCTCCAGGGTCAGCTCGGTCGACGGGTAGTCTGCCAGCACCACCTCGCGGGCTCCTGCGTCGAGGAGCGTGCGCGCGAGCGGGGCCATCGTGGGAGCTCGGGCCAGGAACCCATGCACGAGCAGCACAGCAGGGAGTCTGGGGTCGCCGACCGTTCGCGCCGAGCGAGGGGGCGGCATCACCAGGTCGACGCCAAGGTGGAGCAGCGTGCTGAGCTCGCGGGCGCTCACCTTGCCCAATTGGAGCCAGCGAGGGGTTTGCATCGTGTCTGGGTGTGTCCGTGCAGGCTGGCCGGCAAACGTATCCGTGCGCACGCTGCAAGCATCCGGTTGGGCGAGCGTAGAGCACGTCGTGACGGGTTGGTACAACCCCACCGAGTGAGATCACGACCGCGTCACGTATCCTCCCACAGCGCAACCTGGAGATGCTCTGACCCGACCTTCCGTCCACGCGCCGCCGATGTCCTCTTGGGCGCTTGCATGCATTGCACCGCTCCGGTCGCGGGTGCGTGCGAGAAGTCAAAGCGGGCCGGTGTCCCCCCGCTGTCACTCAAGAGTTTACGCGTTCGTGACCCGCCGGGGCGCTCCGTCGTCGACGCTAGCTGCGTCGGACGGGGCCGGCACCGCGGCGGGTCGTATCCCCTTCGACGATGGAGCTGCAGCATGATGGACCTTCAGGAGCGACTGCGTCGGGTGCGTGAGCGGCTCACGGCCGAAGACGAGCGAGACATCGCCAAGGCCATCCGCAAGTCGGAGGACAAGGCGATCGACTGCCTCGAAGACCTGCCCTTCGCGCTCGCGATCATCGGCCGCAAGCCGGGGAGGGCCGAGCGCACCCGCGCGGGTGAGGTCGACCGACTGGAAGAGGCGGTGGAAGCTCTGTGGGAGCGCTCCCGCGAAGAGTCCGAGCTGCGGGAGCGTGCTCGCAAGGCGCGAGGAGCGTGGGCCGAAGCGGAAGACCTTCGGTGGAAGCTCGCCATGTCGGGTCGGCGGATCGCACACGGCGAGGCCCGCAAGCTCATGGGTCCGTTCATGGCGGAGGAGGATCTGGTCCAGGAGGGCTACATCGGGTTGCTTCGCGCTGCGAAGCGGTTTGACCCCGACCGCGGCATTCGTTTCTCCACCTACGCGCGTTGGTGGGTTCGCGCTCAGATGACCCGCGCGATCGACCACACGGGCCGGCCGGTGCGCTTGCCAGGATGTGCCGTCGAGCAGACGCGCAACCTGCGCAAGGCGATGAAGCGCTTCGAAGACGCTGGCCTGGAGTTCAGCGTGGGCGATCTGGCCGAGGAGGCCGGCATCGACACCGACCGTGCCACGCTCCTGCTCGCTCAGGGAAAGACCGTCAGCTTGGAAGAGCCCGTGGACGACGGACCCCGCCCGCGCAGCCTGGAGGGCTTCATGGTCGACTCCGACGCCGTGATGCCGGACGGCGAGGTGATCAACGTGCAGGAGCTGCACCGCATGAAGACAGCCTTCGACTCGGTGCTGTCCGAGCGTCAGCAGTACGTGCTGTCCCGGCGCTACGGCCTTGATGACTCCGAGTACCGAACCCTGTCGACGGTGGGCAAGGAGATGGGCCTGTCGCGCGAGCGGGTGCGCCAGATCGAGCGCGAGGCCCTGCATCGTCTGCGGGAGCACTCGGGCATCCGCGACCGCAAGGTGGTCTGACCTCTCAGCGTTCCACGAGCGCTCTGAGGTGATTCACGCCGTCGTGCCAGCGGAGCAGCGGCGGCGCTTGCATCGTTCCGAGGGGAGCCACGCGGGGTGCCCCGACAGCGTGCCACGTCGACGGATCGGCTCCAGCTGGCAGGCCGAGGGTCGACAGCACCCGCTGCCAAGGACGCAGCCAGATCCTTGCAGCCTCCGGCGTTCCCACCCCGACCACGGCCACCGACCGCGGGAGGCTCACCGGCTCCGCCAGCTCACCGGGGAGCGCGTGCACCGACCACTGCGGCCCCGACCACGCCTGGCCCGTGGCCTGCGCCAGTCGGTGGCGGGAGCGCAGGCTCGCGTGCTCGGCGTCGCTCACGGCCCCCCGCGGCCATCGCGCCTCGGCGGCCTCGAGCGCTTGAGCCAGCCACGCACCCAGCGCAGCGGCGTCGGGGCACAGCACGACGCTAGGCGTCATGCACCCGCGACCGTCATGGGCGGCGAGATCGGTGGCGAGCGCTTCGGCGTCTGCGTCGGACTCGGCCCACGCGACGCTGGTGCGGCTGCCGAAGCCCAGCAACCTTGCGCCGGGAGCAAGGTGCTCGCCGATCGCGACGATCGTGGCGTCGTCGCCCATGGCGACGACGAGCGGCACGTGGCTCACCGCTGAGTGGTCCTCGGACAGCGTGAGCGGGAGCCCCGCGGTCTCAGCGTGGGCGAGCAGCCATGGCCCCAGCCCCGGCGCGCCCTGGGGCAGCTTGAGTGTGACCTCGCTCCCGTGGGCCAGGAGCAGCGCCAGCCACTCGATGGGGGCGGTGAGGACGGTGCGTGCGGCTACGACAGTCGCCGACGCGTAGGGTCGCCCTTCTACGGCCAGGGCGACATCGAGGGCGGCGTCGGTGAGCGCTCCCAGCGCCTGATCGAGCACGAGGTTGAGACCTGCCGCTGAGAGGTGCGTAGCAGGTCGATGGTCGACGTCGGCGATGAGGAGATCGCGCCAAACCCGGACGGCGTCCACGCGGCTCATGCGTCGACCCGTCGGTCCCACGCTTCTTCGATGCGCAGCGAACACCCGCGGGCCTCAGCGCCGTCCAGTCGCCCGAGGAGCTCCACCGCGCCGTCGGCGTGCACCCGGCCGCGGTCGAGGGTCTCCACGCCGATCGAGCTGTCGAGGTTGGCGAGATCGTAGAAACGAAGCTGACCGACCTCCCCCGCGGCCCTTGGTTCCCCCGTCGCCGGATCGACGGCCACAGCCCTCAACCACGGGGGCGGGGCGAGCGCTGTGCCATCAGCGCCCCAGAGCTGGCTCGACAGCTCGGTCATGCCGTACTCCACCACGACGCGACGGCAGGCCAGGCGCTCGCGCACCGCCGCGTAGAGCTGGGCGTCGTCGAGCTCCACGGTGCGGCCCTTGAAGCCCCCCGTGACCATCACCACCGAGCCGTGCGGCAACCGGCTTGGCTGCCGCTCCAGCCACATGGCGAGCGCAAAGGCCGTGGCACAGACGAAGAGAGGTGCCTGGGCGGCACGCACCCGCAGCTCCAAGCCCTCGACGTCGAGCGCGCCGCTCACCACGTGCCAGCTGACCGGATGCGCCGCGCTGCCGAACAGGCCCACCATGTGGGAGAGCGAGCTGTCGGGCGCGAGGATGGCGTCGTCGAGCAGCGCAACCACGTCGGCGGGCGCGTCGGGGACACATCGACGCCACCACGCGAGCGCACCGTGATCATAGAGGACCGTGTCGCGCAGCGCATGCACGCCGCGTCCGCCGCCCGTGGTGCCGGACGTGAGGAACGTGACCGGAGCAGGGTCATCGAGGACCGTGCCGATGCGCAGGCGTTTGTAGAGGTCCACGGGCACAGCGGGCAGATCGTGCCAGCTCCGAACCATCGGCGGGCTCATCGCCGCGAGGTGCGGAGCCTGCTCGGCCTGCCAGGTATGCACGGCCCGCGCCAGCGTGTCGAAGGCCTCGGGAGCCTGTCCCACCAGGGAGCCGTCCATGTACGCCCGGATCCGCGCCTGAAGCGTGCTGCGCGACATCATCGACGCACCTCGACGAGCGCGGCATCGAGCGCGTCGAAGAAACCAACCCCCTGGGCCTCGGTGAGGCACACCGGCGGCGTGAGGGAGAGCACGGCGGCCGACCCGCGCCCGGCCGGAAGCGCGACCCAGCCACGCCGCAGCAGCGCCCGGCACGTGGCGAGCACGTCCACATCGAGCTTGGCGCCCAACATGAGGCCGCGACCAACCACTTCGAGGCCGCGCGCCTCCAGGCCCGCTCGCAGCCGCGCACCCAGGCTCGCGCAGCGTCCGGCGAGGTCGTGATGCTCCAGCGCATCCAGCACCACGAGGGCTGTGGCGCAGGCCAGCGGGTGACCGAGAAAGGTCTGGGTGTGGAGGGCCTCGCCGGCTGAGCTCCCCCAGGCCGACATCAGGTCGCGCGACCCCAGGCAGGCCGAGAGCGGCAGGCCTCCGCCGAGCGCTTTCCCCGTGCAGAGGAGGTCGGGCTGCGCACCTTCGGCGTCGCCCACCCACACGGTTCCCGTGCGCCCCAGCCCACACTGGATCTCATCGAACGCCACCAGCGCGCCGTAGCTGTGGGCCACATTCAGCAGCTCGGCCAGCCACCCTGCTGGTGGAGTCCGCATCCCGCCTCGGCCCTGGAGCGGCTCGACGAGCACCAGCCCCACGGACCCATCCGCGAGCGCGGCGCGCACCTCGTCCATGGGGCAGGCCCAGTCACAGGTTCGAGCGAGCGGGGGACACGACCCGACGAACGGAGCGGTGAACGCGGGCGCGTAGGCCTGGGTGCCGAGCACACCGAGCGAGAGCCCGTGGTAGCCGCCCTCGAACACCAGGATGCCCGTTCGACCGGTGGCCAGCCGCGCCGTCTTGATCGCGGCGTCTACGGCATCGGACCCGGAGAGGCCGAGCAGCGCCACCTCCAGACCCGCCGGTGCCACGCTGGCCAGGCGCTCGAGCAGTCGGACCCGCGCCACGTCGGGCCAGAAGTCGCCCGAGGCGTGCAGAAGACGCTCAGCCTGAGTGTGCAGGGCGGAGACGACGTCGGGGTTCGCGTGCCCGAGCAGCGACACAGCGAAGCCCGCCGTGAGGTCCACGAACACGTTGCCATCCGCGTCTTCGAGGTTCGCCCCGCGTCCGCGCAGACCCACGAACGGGTCATCGTCGGCCATGCCCAGCTCTTCGGCGCGGCGCGCTCTGCGGGCCGTGACGGCAGGACACTCATGCTGTGCCAGCACATCGACCAGGGCCCGCGATGCTGGGCCCGGAACGGTGGTGCGGAGCAGGGGAAGTTGCTCACCAAACGGCGACGACGGCACGGGTCCTCACGGTCAGAAGCGATACCCCACTTGCACCACCCACGAGAAGCCCTTGGGCGGGTTGTGGGAAGCGGAGCGGGCGAAGACCGCCTTGCGGTCCCCATCCTCGAAGACGAAGCGCGCCACGGGGGTGAGCTCGGCCGAGAGCAGGTAACGGAGCTCCAGGCCAATGATCCACCCCTTCGTGCCCAAGCGCCAGTTCAGCCCGCCGCCGACCTCGACCCGGAGCAGCGCGGACAGGTGGTCCGCGCCTGCGAGCCCAGCTCCGATCAGCTCCGCTTGCAGCCGGAACGCCGACGCACCGAGTCCCACCATCAGGTAGGGGTCGACCCCGCGAAGCACCGTGGTGTGGGCCGTGACCCGAACGGCACCTCCAGCGTCCGTGGAGGTCCACGAGAAGCGGTAGTCATCGTAGTCCGCGATGGGGCCGTTGATCAGGCCCAGGATGAGGCTCTGGCCGTAATGAACCTCGGCCCCCACGCCGATGGTGAAGTCGCGCCAGGACGCGACGCCGGCATCCGCTGTGAGCGAGAGCTCGTTCCAGCCCGCGAGCGACGTGAGGATCGTGAACGGGTTGGGGCTCGTGCCGTTGAACCCCAAGCGGAGCTTGAGGTCGACGTGGTTGTTGTAGAAGTCGGCCTCCGGGGGAAGCTGGCGCTGACGCCACCGCGCCGGACCGCGTTTGGGCTTGGCTAACGGGTCCACGGCGGGCAGCGTGCCATCCTCGACGGTGGGGTCCTCAACCTCGGCGCTGGGCTGTGTAGGCGGCGCTGTGGGTTCTTCGGCCCACGCGGCCCCCGCGAATCCGAGCGCGAGGGCGAGCGTGCTCACGTGCTTGTGCCCGGTTCGAACCGGTCCGACAGCGCGGCCAGCAGCTTACCGTGCAGGCCGCCGAAGCCGCCGTTGGAGAGCACCGCCACCACGTCCATGGGGTGGGCCTGTGCGGCGATCACGGCGACGATCTCGTCGACGGTGGGGGCGGTGGTGGCCTCGACGCCGCGCGCGGTCAGAGCCTCCACCAGGCGCTCCACGTCGAAGCGATCGTCCTCGGCGATGCGGGACTGGTCGAAGGCAGGTGCCACGATCACCCGGTCGGCCGCATCGAAGGCCTCGGCGTAGGCGGCTTGGAAGACCTCCCGTCGGCTCGTGGCCGACCGGGGCTCCCACACGGCCCACAAGCGCCGACCGCCGAAGCGCTGACGCAGAGCAGCGAGCGTGACGAGCACGGCGGTGGGGTGATGGGCAAAGTCATCCACTACGGTGACGAGGCCGGGCTCGCCGATGACCTCTTGGCGTCGCTTGATGCCCTCGAAGGTGCGCAGGCCCTCTGCGATGGCCTCGACACTCAGGCCGGCTCGGACGGCCACAACCACGGCGGCAACCTGATTGTAGAGGTTGTGCTCGCCCACCATGCCGCTCTCGAAGCTGCCGAAGACCTTCCCTTCGCGCAGCACGTCGAACCGCATCACGCCGGCCGTGGTGTCCACGCCGGTGATGCGACCATCCCAGGTCTGAGACGGACCGTAGCGCTCCACCGTGCACGCGCACGCGGTGCTCACAGCACGCACGCCGGGGTCATCCCACCGGGCCACGAGCACCGCGTCGACCGGAAGGGAAGCGACGAACGCGCGGAAGGCGGCCTTCACGGCGTCGAGGTCGGCGTAGATGTCGGCGTGATCGAACTCGACGCTGGTGAGGATCGCGGTCTTCGCCGGGTAGAGCATGAACTTCGGGCGCTTGTCGAAGAAGGCGGTGTCGTACTCGTCGCCCTCGATCACGAACCAGCTGCCGGCACCCGCGCGTGCCGTGCGCTCGAAGTTCTTGGCGACGCCTCCGATGAGGAAGCCCGGATCGAGCCCGCCCGAGCTGAGCAGCCACGCCGTGAGGGCGGTGGTGGTGGTCTTCCCATGGGTGCCGGTGACCACGACCCCGTGCGCAGGACGGAGCCAGCGATCGCCGAGCAGGGCCGGCATCGACGTGTACGGGAGATCGCGCGCCATCAGCGCTTCGGCCTCTTCGTAGACAGGGCGCACCACGTTGCCCACTACGACGAGATCGGGCGCTGGATCGAGGTTCGACGCGACGAACCCACTCTGCACGGGGATCTGCAGCCCCGCGAGGTAGTCGGACATCGGTGGGTACACGTTCTGGTCCGACCCGCTGACCTGGTAGCCGGCGTCCTTGAGCATGCCCGCGAGCGCGCCCATGGCGGTTCCGCAGATGCCCATGAGGTGGATGTGAGCGGGAGGGGGAGGGGCGGCGTCGACGCGAGGCATGGAGGGCCGGGGATCGGTTTAGGGGGCTGCGTGACGCAGCAAGGTGGCCACGATGCGGTAACCCGCTCGGATCGTGCCGATCAGGGTCCCGCTGATCTTGCTCTGGCCTTCCCTGCGACGCCGGTACGGAAGCGGCACCTCCACGACCCGCAGCCCCACACGCACAGCGCGCAGCTGCATCTCGACGTTGATCCCCCAGGTGGTGTCTTGCAGATCGAGGCGCACCAGCGCGTCCCAGCGAAGCGCGCGGAACGGTCCGAGATCGTGGTAGCGATGCCCCACGATGCGGCGCAGTCCTTCGATGGCCAGCGCATTCCCCAGCAGCTGGGCCATGGCGAGAGACCCCGGCTCACGATGCGGCTCGCGTCGTGCCAGCACGAGGTCGGCCCGTCCTTCCCGCAGTGGACGAAGCAGCTCGTGGAGCAGCCGCGGGTCGTCGGCGTGGTCGGCGTCGAGCACCACCACAAAGGCCGGGGGATCGGCGGCGAGCGCAGACAGACCCGCGCGCACGGCCGCGCCGTAGCCACGCTGCGGCTCGTACACGACCTCGGCCCCCGACGCGCGCGCCACCTCGGCCGTGCGGTCGGTGCTGCCGTTGTCGCAGACGATCACGCGGGTGCCCGGCGGCAGTGCCGCCAGCAGACCTGGGAGCGCCCGTTCTTCGTCCAGGGCCGGGACGAGCACCACCGCGTCACGCATGTTCACGGCTAACGCGCGGTGCTTACATAGCCGCTGGGCAAACTGGCGCGGGGTCACCGACGCGGGCCCGCTGGAGGGTAGATGTCGGATCCCGATCGTCGTGTGGTTGCGCTCGCCTTGGATGGCCGCGCCCGCGTGCTGTTCGCGGAGGTCACCGAGATCGCGAACGAGGTGGTGCGCAGGCACGACCTGAAGGCTCGGGCCCGCTGGATCGGGTCCGAGCTGGTGGTGGCCAACGTGCTGCTCGGTGCCTGGATCAAAGGGGACGAGAGGCTTCAGCTGCAGCTCCAGTCCGAGTCGCCAGCGTGTGCCTTCGCAGGAGAGGTCTCCGCCGACGGCCGCTTCCGGGGTCGGTTTGCGCCGCCGCGCATCGGCCAGGGCACGGATGCCATCAACGGCGTGATGCTGGCGATCAAGTCGAACCTCAAGGAGGAGATGTACCGCGGGGTCACCGCCGTGCGGGACGAGAGCGTCGCCTCGGCGCTCGACCGACACCTGAAGGAGTCGGGGCAAGTGCCGGCGAGCGTGCGCATCGACGTGAAGGTGGGCGCGGACGGTGTGGAGCGTGCCATCGGCATGGTGGTGGAGCGTGTGCCCGGTGGCGACGAGGCCGATGACGCCCGGTTCAGCGCGTGGAGCACGTCGCTGCTGACACTTCCGGTGGAGGACCTCATCGCCCAGCTCGGCGAGGAGACCGTGCTCGACGAGCCGCTCGACGTGCTGGAGCTGTGGCCGCTCGTGTTCGCGTGTCGGTGCAGCCGCCCGAAGGTGGAGGGCATGCTGCTCTCGCTAGGTGCCACGGTGCTGCGTGAGATGCGCGACGAAGACCACCAGGCCGAGATCACCTGCCACTTCTGCAACGAGGCCTACGCGTTCAACGAGGCCGAGCTCGATCAGCTCCTCGGGCAGATCGAGGCCGAGGCCTAGCGCGCGACCGCTTGGTGCTGGGACGAGGTGGGATCAGAGTCCGGCGAGGTAGATCTCGGGACGGGGCAGGATGGCCAGGAGCACGCCGCGCTCCCCATCCACAAACAGCGCCCACGCGGCCCCTTCGCGGGCAACACGAAGGCCGACCAGCCCGCCAGGACCCACGCGCCCTACGGCATCCAGCAGCAGGTCGGCCGTGACCAGCAGCCCGTAGTCCTCATCGAGCGCGGCGCGGACCCGGTGGCTGGTCCACACGCCCTTGAACGCTTCGGAGGACGTGACCGGGTGGGTGGAGGCGATCTCGAAGCCAGGGAGGCGCTGGCCGATCAACGCTTCGATGGAGACCTTCGGTGCAGCGGGGCGCGGTGCGGCGGGGGCCACGGGCGGGAGGGTGTGCTCGGCGCGGGCTGGAGCCGCACGACGGGCCTGCTCGGCCAACTGACGGGCCTGCTCCACGGCCGCGCGACGGCCAGCGTCTTCGGCGTCCTTAGCGGCCTCGCGCTTGGCCTCCTCTGCGATGGCCTTCTGCAGGGCCTCCTGGGGGCTCAGCGGCTTCGGTGCGCGGGACAGCAGGCTCGACTTGGCCGGCGCGGGAGCGGGGGCCGCAGCCGCAGCCGCAGCGCGCTGCTTGGCCTGTTCGGCGAGGCGGCGAGCGAGTGCGACGGGATCTTGGTCGGACATGGGTGGCTCCGGGAGGCGCGCTCCTACCACGTCGGGCCTGCCTGCGTCTGTCGAGGATAGGTCGAAGCGGGCCCTAGGGGCCTGGAGGGCTCGTGCGCATCCGCCTCGTTCGCCATGGTCAGACGCAGTGGAACGCCGAACGACGATTCTTAGGGGTCACCGACCTTCCGCTGGATGACTTGGGCTTCGCGCAAGCCGACGCGCTCGGTACACACCCCGATCTGGCTAAGGTCGACGCCGTCTACGTCTCCCCGCTGCAGCGTGCCCAGCAGACGGCTGCCACGCTCGGTCGCCCCATGCAGGTGGTGCCCGATCTGCGCGAGATGGCGCAGGGGGTGCTGGAGGGGCTTGATGGTCCCACAGCGTTCACCGCGCACGCCGACTTCTTTCGTGCATGGGCCACGGACCCCACGGGGTGCGTGCCGCCGGGAGGAGAGTCGCTCGATGCCACGCGAGATCGGGCGCTCGCCGCGCTGCTGGGCTTGGCTCAGTGCCACGCCAACGGCGACCACATCGTGGTGGTGACGCATCAGATGGTCATCGCCTCGGTGTGCGCTACGCTCGCGGGGGATCCGCTCTCCAACTTCCGCGCGTGGAGCGTGGGCCACACGGGGTGGCGAACGCTCACGTACGAAGGCGGCCTGCGGTTGATCGACGAGCACCACCCAGGAAGCTCTGTGCGGGCTCCCTGAAGCGGGCGCTGCGTTAGGGCGCGCCGCCGGGCAGCTTCACCGAGAACAAGGACTTGGTGGTGAAGTTGTAGGACGCTGCGTACCAGTCCTCGCCCACCCGCACGGCCTCGTTGTGGTAGCCCACGGGGCTGCCCGCCTCACCGAGCGTCTCCTGCACCCAGACCGCGCCCTGCTTCGAAGCGAGCTTCATGTCGTTGTTGCGGGCGTCGAAGTAGACCACGCTGATCACGCCGTTTCGACGGATGATCTCGGTGTCGGCACCCACCCACTCAGCCGCATCCGCGACCTCGTGGACCCAGCCCGCCGGGGAGCGCGACGACACCATCAGGTGCTGGCCGCCGACGTCGTGGTAGGCCACGTAGGTGACGCCGCCCTCGATGGCCACAGAAGGCCACGCGCCCATGTCGGAGCCCTCGGGGCTCACGGCCACGCCGTTGTAGGTGCCGTTCACGCCTTCCACGAGCACGAGGCGCTGCGCGGCCTTGTCGTAGGTGGCGATGAACTCGGTGCCGCCTTCGATCTTGAGGAAGCTGTGCTCGCCCACATCGGCCGGACGGAAGATGGCAGCGCCCTCGGCATCCGTGCCGTTGAAGGCCTGGCCCTGCCACGCCACAGCGGTGGTCCAGGTGACCGCACCATCATCGCCCGGGTCGCCGGCCGGACGCGCGACCTTGAGCGTGCCGCTGGCCGCGTCGTGGTAGGCCACGACCGGCTTTCCATCCACATCGAGGTCGAGGCTGGCCCAGGTGCCCACATCGGGGCCGCCATCGATCACGCCGGTGACCCAGGAGCGCTTCGACATCGTGGCGGGACCGCCGCCCTGGCGGTGGGCGTAGCGGAGCTGCTTGAGCGTGGCGTCGTAGAAGGCGATCCACACCGTGCCATCCGGTGCCACGCGCATCGAGGAGTAGGAGCCGCGATCGCCGGTGTCGAAGCCGGTGCCATCCACGCCGCCATCGACCTTCTCGTGCAGCCAGATGATCGAGCCATCATCCTGAGGGGTGCCCACGGCGAAGCCCAGATCGCCGTTGGAGCGATCGTAGTAGCTGATGACGACGCGCTCACTGTCGGGCGCGACATCCATCGAGAGCCAGGAGCCGTGATCAGGCGGCGGCGGCTCGGAAGGAGGCTCCTCGAAGCCGGGAAGCTCGATGCCGCCGGGGTCGCCACACGCTGCGAAGGTGCTGACGGCGAGAAGGGAGGCCAGCGAGAAGGAAGAGCGGACCATGGTGGAACCCTCGGGGAGGTGGCGCACCATGCCACCCGGAAGCGGGCATGTCAACGGTCTTCACCGGGTCCGGACGGCCTGCGACGATGGGTGCCGGCTAGGATGCGGCCCGGTGGGTCGCTCGACCCGCGGCAGGAGGCAGGTGTGCGACGAGTCGGGATGGCCTTGGCCGTGGGAATGGCCGGCTGCGCGGTCGAGCTGCCGCCCGCTTGCAACGAGACGCCACTCGAGCTCTGCGACGGTACTGCTGGCTGCGATCTGCTCGAGGCTTACGCGGCCTTCGAAGATGTCGACGCCGACCGGGCCTGCTGGGAAACCACCCGGCGAGCCGTCGCGTGTGA
Source organism: uncultured Enterobacteriaceae bacterium (assembly GCA_964396405.1). Taxonomy (GTDB): domain Bacteria; phylum Myxococcota_A; class UBA796; order UBA796; genus JACKEO01. Next base: position 39,186 of record CAYNFK010000005.1, on the reverse strand, counting down.
GCCCACCTTCGACGTGGACCGGTGCCAGCCCACCCGCACCTTCGCGCGCCCTGTAGCGGGGGGAAGCTGTCGCTGGTTCGACACCAGCTGCATCCCTCAAGACTGGGAGGTCTGCGATCAGCTCCCGACCTTGGAGGTGTGCCCGGTGTGCGCGGACGACACCCTCCCGCCGTGGCGTGCGCCCAGTGCCGTCCTCGACGGGGTGACCGGTGACGCGCGCACCGTAGCGGTCGGGGATCTCGACGACGATGGCGTGCCCGACCTGATCTACGGCAACGCCCTGGCCGGGATGACGCTGGTGTTCGGGCCGGTGGACTCTGGCGTGAGCGTGATCGTGGAGAGCGATGATCGCGACACCTCCGCCACCCTGACCGCGGCGATTGGCGATGTGACGGGTGACGGCGTGGCCGATCTCGTGCTGGGCTCGCCGCGTGCTCGGCGGTCGGCGGGCACCGAGCGAGCAGGGGGCGTCTGGGTGTTTGCCGGTCCGCTGGCGCGGGAGTCCCTGGATGTGGAAGACGCGCCGATGCGCATCGAGGGCGCCATGGTGGGCGACGAGCTGGGGGCGAGCGTCCAGTTGGGCGACGTCAACGCCGACGGAGCACTCGACCTGGTCAGCTGGGCCAGCGACGCGTCCGACGCCGTGGCGGCCGGCGGTCGCCTGGACCTGTTCCTCAACCCCCTTGCGGCGGGACTCTACACGCCGGCGGACGCCGTGGCGCGCATCGCGGGCGGGGGGGACTTTGGGGAGGTCATGACGCTCGCAGACCTTGATGACGACGGCAACGTCGAGCTGCTCGTGGGCGGAGTGGCGCGAAACCTCACGCTGTTCGAGGCCCCGTTCGAGGGCGATCTCCTTGAGCTGGAGGGGGTGGGCCTGGAGGCGAGGATCCTCGGGGGAACGTCCACCGCCACCCGTGCGATCGCAGCAGGGGACGTGAACGACGACGGCGCGCAGGACCTCGTGCTGGGGGTGCCGGAAGCTGCGGGCGGTGAGGAGGGTGATCAGCGGGGCGAGGTGCTCGTGGTGTTTGGGCCGGTGCTGCTGGAGGCCGCTCGCCTTGAGGTGGCCCCGCTCCTCGCTGGTCGGTGCCAGGGCGACCTCTCGGGCACCGCGCTCGCGGTTCACGATCTCGACGGCGGTGGCACCGCCGGGATCGTCGTAGGACTCGGCGCACGCAACGGATCCGCTGTGGGCGGGCTGTGGCTGCCCGGTCCGATCGTCACCGGGGATCGGCTCGTGTCGGCAGGGGCCGAGCGCCTGGGCGATGGCGCGTGGTCCGGCGGCCTCACCGTAGGTGACGCGTCGGGGGATGGTGTCGACGACCTCGTGTCGGCCGATCCGATCACCGGCACCGTGCGCATCTGGCACAGCCAGCCCTGAACGCCGATCAGGCCGGGGCGGACGCGGGTCCCCGCACCACCCGACCCGGCCGGGCCTCGGTGGGAACGCCGTTCTGGAACGTGATCTCGCCGGCGCAGATCGTGGCCACGTAGCCGGTGGCGCGCTGCATCCACCGCTTGCCGCCGGCAGGCAGATCGGCGACAAGCTGGGGTCGCAACAAGGCCAGGTTCTCGAAGTCGATGAGGTTCACGTCGGCGCGGTAGCCGGGGGCGAGGACGCCGCGATCGGCGAGGCCGTAGAAGGCTGCTGTGGCCTGGGTCTGGCGGTGGATGAGGAACTCCAGCGGGAGACGCTCGCCGCGTGCACGATCCCGACCCCAGAACGCCAGCATGAACGTGGGCATGCCGCCATCGCAGATCGTGCCGCAGTGGGCCCCGCCGTCGGCGAGCCCCATGAGCGTGCCGGGGGAGAGGTGCATGGCGCGCAGGGCATCGAGGTGGCCATCGACGTAGTTGAACAGCGGCAGGTACAGGATGCCCTTGCCGCCGTCCTCCATCAGGATGTCGTAAGCGACCTCCTCGGGCGTGCGGCCCAACCGCTCGGCCCTCGCCGCCACCGAACGGCTGGGGTCGGGTTCGTAGTCCTCGTCTTCGAGCGGGTAGAGGCGGTGCCACGCCCGGGTGACGAAGGCCTCCACGTCGCCGACGTGCATCGGGGTCTCGCCGAGCAGCGTCGCCCGCATCGCGGGGTCGCGCAGGGCGGCGAGCCGGTCCTCCGGGGAGCGCGCGGCGAGGTCCATGAAGAAGGTGGGGCACAGTCGGAACGGGTTCACCGTGCTGTCCCAGCTGTGGAGGATGCCGATGCCTCGGCCGGGCACTTGGGCGTACACGCCGAGGCCATCGTCTTGGGCCTGCTTCACGAGATCGAGGTCGCGCTTCCACAGGGCGGGGTCTTCATCGATCTGCTGCAGGTTGAACGTGATGCGACCCTTCGTTCGGCGCGCGAGCTCACGCAGCCACGGAAAGGCCTGGGGTACGGTGATGTGCTCCAGCGACATCTCGAACACTCCGTGCCCGACGGTGCCGATGGCCTCGCCCAGCGCGTAGAGTTCCTCCACGTCGGCGTGCGTGCCGGCCATCAGCACGCCGTCGGCGGTCTTGTGCAGCGGTGTGCGTGAGGTGGAGATCCCCAGCGCGCCGGCCTGGAGCGCCTCGATCGCGAGACCGCGCATCGTGTCGCGCTCCTGGGGGGTGGCCTGATCGTTCTCGGCGCGGTGCTGGCCCAGCACGTAGCCACGGAGCGCAGCGTGGGGGAGCTGGGTGGCGAGGTCGAGCGAGCGCGGCATGGCCTCCAGGGCATCGAGGAACTCGGGAAAGGTGGTCCAGTTCCACTGAATGCCCTCGTGCAGTGCTGTGCCGGGGATGTCTTCGACACCCTCCATCGTGGTGACGAGCCAGTCGCGGTCTGCGGCGTGCACCGGGGCGAAGCCCACGCCGCAGTTGCCGACCACCACCGTGGTGACGCCGTGAATGCCCGAAGGGAGGCAGTGAGGATCCCAGGTGGCCTGGCCGTCGTAGTGCGCGTGCACGTCGACGAAGCCGGGCGTGACGAGCAGGCCTGTGGCGTCGATGACCTCGTCGGCGGCAGGCAGATCGAGCCCTACGTGGGTGATGAGGCCACCCTCGATGCGGACGTCGGCCCGGACCGCGGGCTGGCCGGTTCCGTCCACCACCGTTCCGCCGCGCAACACCAAGCTAGACATGGAGGCCTCCCGCGTGGTCTTCTACCGCAGCACACGGTGCCTGCGCACCGCATGCTCAAGCCAGCGGAGGGCGGATGGTGAAGGACGTGGTCCTGTCAGAGCTTCGCCCCGCGCTCCGCATCGACCGGAGCGTGGATGCCGTGGCCGCCTTGCTCTTCGATCCCGCCCGTGAGCGGGAGTGGGCACCCAACATCCGCGCCGTCCGGGTGTTCGGTCGGGGTCCCGTCGGCGTGGGCACCCGCGTGGAGCGTGAAGTCACGTTCTTGGGCCGAACGTACGTCCACAGCTACGAGATCGCCGAGACCGACCACCGCACCTACCAGGTGCGGGTCTGCCAGAGGCCGTTCCCCTACACCCTCACGTACAGGCTGGAGCCCGATGGGACGGGGACGTGGGTGAGCGCCCACCTCGTGGGAGAGTCCATCGGCTTCTTTGGCGTTGCTGAGTCGTTTGTCCTGTCCGTCTCGCGGGCGACGATGAACCAGCGCCTCGAGCGTCTGCGGATTCTGCTGGAGTCGGGTGCTTGATGGGGTGGGTGCACCGTGAGTTGCCGTTCGATGCTCACGCTCCTTCCGGCACCTCGGCCACCGACTCGAAGCGCGCGAGCACGAAGGGGGTCGCCAGGTGGGACCAGTAGTTCTCGGGGATGTGCGTGCCCTCCACGCCGAGCTGGGTGCCGGGTTGACGGTCGGACGGCAGATGCAGCGTGCCGAACACCCGGTCCCACAGCGTGGTTGTGTTGCCGAAGTTGGTGTTCGACTCGTCCAGGTGCACCGAGTGATGCCAGCGGTGGATCTCGGGCGTGGCCAGCACCCACGCCAGCGGGGTGGGCGAGAACGCGACGTTGGCGTGCTGGAGTAGGCCGTTCGTCGCTTTCATCACCGACCAGAGTGCCAGCACGGGCGTGGGCACACCCAACAGCACGAGGAGCCCCGTCTCCCAGGTGTAGGTGAGCATCGCATTGAACGGGTGGCTGCGCGCGGACGCCACGAAGCTCAGGCCGGGAGGGGAGTGGTGCACCACGTGGATTCGCCAGCCTGCGCGCGACAGGTGCATCCAGCGGTGGGCGCCGTAGGCTCCGAGATCGGCGACGGCTACAGCCAGCAGCACTTGCACGGCCAGCGGGGGTGAGGTCGGCCACACGCTCCCCACCTCGCTGCGCACGCCGAGCGACACGGCCGCCGCGATTGCCACGCCCAGGCCCACACGGACGGCAGGCGTCAGCAGCCCTCCCGTCACCACCGCGTGCACGATGTTGACCGACAGGCTGCGGCGATCAGGCCGCCACGTGGACTCGTGGGGGAGCCACCACTCCCAGAAGGCCACCAGCACGAAGGCAGCCCCGACCGCCAGGCTCGCCGCGATCGGCCAGCTCCCGAGCCCCCGCTCCGCGAGCAGGCACACGCCGAGCGCGAACACGAGCGTGAGCGGGTAGGGAAGGTGGCCTCGAAGATCCTTCATGGTCGCGCTCCACAGCGGTCGGCGAGCACGGACTCCGTCGCGACCATGGCCTCTTCGGTAGCCTTGCGGTTGAGGTTGAGCTGAATGTCCGAGGTGTCGCCCAGGCCGTTGATCTCCGTCTCCGACCAGTGGGCCTGGTATCGCCAGGTGCCACCATCCGGACGAGGCAGCCAGATGTCGGTGGCGTAGGACTGCCACAGGGTTCCACCCCGGCCTTCGAAGGACTCCTCCGACCACGATCGCGCCACGATCGCGGCCCGGACGGCGCCGTCCGTGTCGGTGACATCGGTCCAGCGATAGGTCTTGTGCAGCTCGAAGTCCAGCGTGAGCACGATGTTGGATCGCGTGACCTCGCTCACCGCATGCACCTGTTCGCAGCGCCGCTCTGGGAAGCAGCTGGGGTCGTCGTCGAAGGGAAAGCGACGCACGTAGGTGACTGCGTTCGGCTCGACCGGAAGTTGGTCCTCGGCCACGTGGACCTGCGCGTGGCAGGAGGCGCTCCACGCCGACACGAACGCGCTGCCGAGACCGAGCACACCGGCGGGGTCGCGGGGCGGGCGCTTGGGCAGCAGCGACACATCGTGGATGTCCATGGCCGGCAGCGTCCACACCCGGTCATCCACCGGCGTGGTCGGCTCCACCTCGGCAGCCAGCAGCAAGTCCTCGAGGTTGAGGAGACCATCCGCCGTGGTCTCAACGTCGTCGAAGTGCTGGAACAGGTAGCGCGACAGCGCGCCCAGCTCGACGGGAGCCTCCGGCGGGGGTGCACATGCGCCCACGAGCACGAAAGGAGCGAAGGCGCGAAGCATTCCGGGCCACCTGGGCAGCCCGCGACGGTACCACCCCGAGGACCGCTACCGCAACCGTTGCCGGTGGCCGGCAACCTCGCTCGAACAGGCGGCCTCGCCGCGAGCGCGCTTCGGGTGGCCAAAAAGAAACTGCCCTCGGAGCGAACTCCGAGGGCAGCCATCGGGTAGCGCCCACACCTGGACTCGAACCAGGGACCCCCGGATTAACAGTCCGATGCTCTAACCAACTGAGCTATGCGGGCCGAGACACTGCACGACGTGAACGCCGCGCCGGGCGCTTCTACCCGCTGACGCGCAGGGCGTCAACGCGGGTCGGTGGTGAGCTCGGGGCAGTAGGTCCCGAGGGGCTCACGCACCCAGGGCGTCTCGGCGCCGTCTTCCGCGAAGCTGTAGTTCCAGGCCACGACGCGCACCGAGGTGGGAGGCTGCCCGCCCACGAGGCGCAGGTCGCCGATCAAGCGCGCGACGGGCTCCGAGCCCTCCAGCAGCCGCTCCTGTAGCCGCACCAGCCAGGGGTTCTGCTCGCACGTGCCAAGGCCCGCGAACCAGAGCTGCCAGTCGAGGCGTGGCATGTGGGGGGCCACTTGGGCGGGTGCACGGGAGGGGTCGCTGGTCTGCCACCGCCACGTGAGCTCTTGCCAGTCGCCTTCGCCCCAGCGCGCCTCCAGCACCGGCAAGGGCCGCTCCCGGGTCATCACGGCGAACAGCCCGTAAGGGTTGACCGAGCGTGTTGCGGCCAGCACCTGCGCCACCTCCTGCGCGGGCTCGGGGAGCGGACCCACGTACCGGGGCGCGAGCACCAGCCCGCTCGCTGCCGTCCACACCAAGAGTGCAGCGGAGGCAAGGTGGCGGGCCCATGGGAGGGGCATCGGTCGAGCGTGTAGCGTCGGCAGCCGCGCCCAGGTGAGGTCGTCATCGGTCAGCAGCGAGAGGGCCAGGACCAGCGTCAGGACCTGGAAGATCCCGTAGTTGCCGGTCGCCGCCAGGCCCACCATGAGCAGGGAGGTGCTCAGCCACGCGGCGCGGCGTGCCGAGGCTGGCCCGAAGATGCCCCACACGAGCACCAGCTCCACGAGGAGCGTCGCACCGGTGCCAGCCATGAGCAGGCCATCGGGCAGGTGGTGCGCCCACGCTGAGATACCATTCGGAAGGGGCTGCGTCTCGAAGTGGTAGGTGAGGGCTGTGAGATCACGCCAGGAGGCGTCTCCGCTCCACAGCTTCACGAGCCCGCCGAAGAACACCACCTTGAACGTCAGCGCGCGCAGCAGCCACCAGCCGGCGACGGGTGCCGCGCGCGTTGGCTCCCGACCCCAAGGGGCGACCACCACGGACGCGAGCGTCGCCTCGCAGATCAGCGCATCCCACTGAAACCCGAGGAAGCGCTGACCCACCACGGTGAGCGAGACGTAGCTGATCCATGCGAGCAGCAGCCCCGGCGCAACGTACCGGCCTGTCAGTGGACCGAGTGCGCCGATCAGGCCCGCCACCACCAGGAGCGCGGGCCCCCACACCGGCGGCAAGAACCACGCGAGGGTGGGGGCCACAGCCAACCGACCCGGCCAAGCCGGGTACGCTTCTTCCACCGCCTGCAAGAACTCGGTGGCGGGCAGCAACCCCTCCACGCCAATCAAGCCGTCGAGCTGCCAGCCCAGCGACGCGAAGGCCGCCACCAGCACGATGCCGAGCGCGCGCAGGTAGAGCACGCGCACCGTGGCTCGCAGGTCGGGCGGAGCGGAACGACGTCGCGTCGAGGGCACCTTGGCACCGGCGCTGACGGGCCCTCGGGGCTTGGGCTTCGCCTTCGGCGGTGCCGACGCGGACTTCGGCTTTGGGTTGACGGCCACGCACCCTCCGGGCATGCGCGGTGCTATCGTGGCTCACCCAGGAGGGGGACGTGAACATCCGCTGGCTGCTCTTGGCGACGGCCGTGGCCTGTGAGCCCACTACGCCCGAGGACGGCTCCGACGACTCGGACGTCGTTCCGCTGCCGCTGGGTCTCCCCACCACGGCGGCGGGTGTCACGTGGGCAGGCGCGGCGGTCGTGGACCTCACGCCCGCCATCCCAGAGACCTTCACCGACCTCAACGGCGACTTCACCTTTCAGGGCTGCTTCGACGATCCGCTGGCGTCGGGCGGCCCCTGTGCCGAGCCCTTCGACGACGCCAACGGCAACGGCACGTTTGATGCCGTGTTCATCGGCGGGTTCGGTCCGCTTCGACCCGCTGCGGGCGTCAACGACCCGATCACCGCGCGCGCAATCGTGCTGGAAGATGGTGGGGCTTACCTGGGGCTCGTCGTGCTCGACTTCGCAGGCCTCGCGAACCCCCGCATCGACGCGGCCGCGCGGCGCTTGTGGGAGGAGGACGGCTTCGATCCCGACCGCCTCATGGTGCTCTCCACCCACAACCACCAGGGCCCCGACGTGCTCGGCCTGTGGGGCAACCCGGAAGGCTGCATCGGCATCAACCAACAGGGGTGTGTTCCGGGCTTCGATGAAGAGTACCAGGACGTCGTGGTGGACGGCATCGTAGCGGCGGTCCGGCAGGCGGCAGCGTCGGCGCGAGCGGCGACCCTCACGGTGGGCACACGGCGGATGCGCGACCTCTCGCCCTACTTCAACGGCGCGACCTTCGGGGGCGTGAACCCCACAGCCAAGATGCACGGCATGGTGAACGACATCCGCGACCCCGTGGTGGTGTCGGACCAGGTGCTCGCGATGCAGGCCCGCGCGGGCGACGACGTGATCTTCACGTTCACGAGCTGGTCGGGTCACCCCGAGGTGCGCGGGGGCAACAACGATCAGCTGTCTGCGGACTGGGTGGGCGCGATGCGCACCGTCATCGAGGACCGCTACGGCGGTGTGGCCGTCCACGCGCCGGAGAGCTTGGGTGGGATGCAGTCGGCGCTTGGCGGCGATCTGCCGCTGCGCGACGAGCTGGGCGCATGGGTCTGGGACGTGTGTTCCGAGCAGGACATCGCGGACGAGAAGATCGGCTGCGAGGATAAGGCGGCGGGCGCCGTGCGCACCCTGGAGGGGGGCCTCGACGCGCCCGTGTGGACGCCGCACGACTCCTGGGACTTCGTGCGCAGCCACGGCTGGCACCTGGCCGACGCCGTCACCACCGCGCTGGAGGGCGGGGTGGAGGCCACCGCCGAGGGGCTGCGCGTGGAGGTGGAGGACGGCTACGTTCCGGTTCGCAACCTGGCCTACAACCTGCTCGGCCCGCTCGGCATCTTCGACCTGCCGCTCACCGAAGGCACCCGCGATCTCACGCTGTGCCCCGAGGCCGCCGAGGTGGAGCTGGGCTGCATTCCGTTCCGGGTGTTTCGTACGCGCATCGGCCCCGTCGGCATCGCCTCGGCTCCGGGCGAGCTCGTGCCCGAGCTGTCGTGGGGCCTACCCCAAGGTGATCCGGTCTGGGATGTGGAAGCGGCCGACCCCACAGCGCGGGGCGCTGGGTCCACCTACTTCCCCCAGCACGACCACGACTGTGCCACGATCGGCTGGGCTGCCTGCCGTGACGTGATGGAGGTCGGCGACTGCGACTGCCTCTCGGTGCAAGCCTGGCCCTACACGGTCGGTGACGATCCGCTCGATCGGCCTGTGCTCACCGACCTGGACGACGAGTTCAAGGCAGCGATGAGCATGACGTCCACGTACCTGTCGTACATCCTCCCAGCGACCACCACGAACACCGCTGTGTCGCTCCTCACGGACGACGGTGATCACTACGAGGACACCGTGACGCCCGCCCATGACTTCGGCCGCATCTACCTGCGCACCTGGCGCCGTCTCAACGATCGGTGGTGACCTGATGAAGACGGCTTGGATTCGGGTGAGCCGGAGCTGTCAGAACGCGTGCCTGTTCTGTGCGGAGAAGGCCCACCTGGACGGGGCCGCTGTCCCGCTGGAGGCCATTGCGCTCGACATCGACGCCGCGGTGCTCGATGGGGCGACCCGTGTGGTGCTCTCGGGTGGCGAGCCGACCCTGAACAAGGCGCTGCTCGGTGCCATCCGGCACGCGAAGGCTCGCGGGCTTCGGGTGGCGATGACCACGAACGGACGGGTGCTCCAGACCGAGAAGCACATCGAGGTGCTCAAGAACGCCGGCCTCGACGAGATCGCGGTGTCGATCCACTCAGGGCGGAAAGCCGTGCACGACACGGTGGTGGGCCGTGAAGGCGCTTGGGTCGAGAGCCTCCAGGCCCTGCGTGTTGCAGGTCGCGGGGGGCTGCATACCACGCTCAAGGTGGTGCTCACCCAAGGCAACGATGACGACCTCGATCACCTCCAGCACCTCGGCACGATGGCGGGCATCAAGTCGATGGAGCTCAGGCTCGTGGAGCCGCAGGGAGCCGCCGCGTCCGCGGAGCGGTTCAGCCAGCTCGCGATGACCCCGATGGTGGCGCTGCGGCACGTCGAAGAGCTCTGGGTGTCCGCGAAGGAGGAGGTCACGCGCCTCACCGTCGTGGGCCTGGACGACTCGGTGGATCTTGCGCTGGCGGCTGGGGGTGTGCGGCACCAAGCCGACACGTCGGCGCTCGGTCTGCTGCGGAAGCGTGTCCAGCTCGCGAGCGCAGGCGCGGGGTTCTCGGTGCTCGATGCCGACAGCATGGGCAAGGACCTCGTGGGCCTTGCGGACGGTGCCGGCGGGCTCGCGGAAGCGGGCCTGGAGCTGGCGGCGTGGGGCGCTCCGCTCGTGGATGGTCCTTGGTGCGTGGGCGGACGCTCCGAAGGACCCCCAGCCCAAGGGGAAGAGCCGCACCATGAAGGCGAGACGTGCCCGGCGTGCCCGATGAGGCCAACCTGTGTGCTGCTGCCGAAGAAGCTTGGGAAGATCGCAGGCGGGCAGCTCGCGCCCCTTCCAAGCTGGGCGACCGCGGAGGGCCCGATCACGATCGTGCTGCCCGACCCTCGCGACACGCTGCTGCACGACGCCTTCGTGGACGTGGGCCAAGCGTTGATCGATCGCGGTGCGGTTGTGTCGGTGGTGCCGGCGGGCAGCCCGATCGCACCCGGACTGGCCCTCATCGGTGACGCCGCGAGCTTGGCTGCGGCACGGGCGACGGGCTTTGTAGGACGCGCTGTGGTGCTCGACGCAGGCCCACTCGCCGAGCTTCGGTCGATGCATGCCGGGGACGTGGTGGAGAGCTCGCTTCCCGGTCGTGTGGACCGGTTCACCGGGGTGGTTCCGCTGCGGCAGGTACGGTGGACAGGCTGGCCCGTGCCGCGGCGGGTGGCTGAAGCGGAGCTGTCGGAGGACGGCGGCGTGCTCGTCCTCGGTGCCGAGCTGCAGGAGGGCGAGGCGCTCTTCGCCGCTGTGCTCGGCGCGCGGGTCGTGGCCTTGGAGGGCCGCGGCCCCGTCGATGGGGAGGTGGTGCGGGCGCTGACCATCGCGCTCGCCGCCGGACGGCCCGTGGTGGCCGTGCGCCGGCCGGGCCTTGAGGACCTCGTGCGCCATGAGGTGAACGGCCTGCTGGTTCCCTCGACCGGTGCTTTGGCCGTGCGCGAGATCGCACGAAGGCTGCTGGCTGACGCCATGAACCTGCGCCGCCTGTCCGTAGGTGCGCGGCACGTGGCCAAGGCATCGTCACCCGAGGCGCTGGCCGACCGCCTGCTCCACGGCGTACGGCCCGACGTGCGGGGGCCCGCCTCGGCCGATCGACGCTACCCGACCTGGTGAGCGCTCAGCTGGTGGGCGCTCCGGTGCCGGAGGGCGGCCCCATGAAGAAGGCGTAGTAGCTGGCGGTGGCGTCGCTCGGGTCGAGCTCGGCGGCCTTGGTGAAGTGGTCCTTAGACTCTTCCACCAGCGCCTTGAACACGGCCGGGTCGCCGAACACGACTTCGTCGGACTCGGCGCGCTGCCGCAGGGTCTCGGCCAGCGTCGCGTGCGCGATGGAGAGCACCACGTTGGTGTCGAGATCGTCGGTCCACGCGCCCCCCGCTTCCAGGTGGATGATCGCTTCGCGGGCGTGATCTTCGGCCTCCTCGAGACGCTCGGTGTCGAGCAGGGTGCGGGCGAGCTCCAGGCGGGGTTCCGGGAGCCGCGGCTCCTCCCGCAGGATGGCGCGCAGCGCGTCTTCGGCAGCATCAATACGGCCGGCCTCCCGTGCGGCCATGGCTGCCCAGAAGCGCGCACTGAGCTGGGCGAGCTTGTCGTGCTCGAGGTCTTCTGCGCTGGGCTCGGGATCGTCTTCACTCATCGGGCCACCGGGTGGTCAAAGGGTTTGCGGGCGGGCTTCGGTGCGCCGAGAGGGGACGGCGGCGCGACGGGTTCGCCTGGGTGGGAGAACGGGTTGGCAGCACCGGAGCCGCCCTGCGGGGCTCCAAAGGTGACGAAACCACCTTGGACCGTAGCGCGAGCCGCCAACCAAGCCAGCAGCCGCGGGGCCAGTGCGCGTCGCACGGGGGGCACCAGGAGCAACAGGCCCGTGACGTCGGTGATGACGCCTGGCGTGATCAGGAGCACCCCGCCGAGGACGACGAGCGCCCCTTCAGCGAGGCTGCGGCCCGGCGGGATGCCCTGGCGCGCCTCCTGCACCAGCTTGGCGAGCACGCCGAGTCCCTGCCAGCGCAGCAGCGACGAGCCCAGCAGGCCAGTGCCGATGAGGATCAGGAAGGTGGGCCACGGCCCGATCCGCGCCCCCAGCTGCAGCAGGAGGAACAGCTCCAGGGCGGGCACCACGGTGAACAGGGCGAGGAGGCGAATCATGGGGCCTCTCCTTTGGCACGAACCCAGAGCGCGTCCAGGGCTTCGGCGCGTGAGGTGGCCAGATCGACGCCTTCGGCCCGCGCGAGCGCCTCGACGGTGCGGAACCGCCGCTCGAACTTGGCGGTGGCGGCCCGCGCGACATCTTCCGCACGCAGCCCATGATGCCGAGCGAGGCTGGTGAGCGCGAAGAACAGGTCGCCCAGCTCCTCAGCGACGGCTGCAGCGCTGCCATGCTCCACAGCCTGGTCCAGCTCGTCCAGCTCTTCGCTGACCTTCGCACGCACGCCGCGGATGTCGGGCCAGTCGAAGCCGACCTCGGCCACTCGCTCGCTCACACGCTGCGCACGCAGCAGCGCGGGGAGGGCCTTCGGGATGCCGTCGAGCAGCGAGGTGCGCCCCTGGTCTCGCTTGAAGCTCTCCCAGGCCGGTGCTTCCGTGGCCGTTCCGAACAGGTGGGGGTGGCGCTCCTCCATCTTGTCCGCGGCGGCCGTGAGCACGTCGTCAAGCGTGAACGCGCCAGCTTCTTCCCGCATCCGCGCCACGGCGGCGATCACGAACGCGAGGTCACCCAGCTCAGTGCGCAGCGCGCCATCGTCGCCGGCATCCACCGCATCGACCACCTCGAACACCTCCTCCACGAGGTACGCGCGCATCGAAGCCGGGGTTTGGGCGCGGTCCCACTCGCACCCGTTCGGGGCGCGCAGTCGCTCCACCACGGCGCGGAGGCGTTGATAGGGGTCCATGCAACGCTCCATGCGTGCCCGTCGGCCTGGACGGGGTAGGATGCACCGGGTCCACGGAGTGTCGGTGTCGGACTCGGTCCAGAAGTTTGGCGAGTATCACCTCGTGGAGCGCATCGCTGTCGGCGGAATGGCCGAGGTGTGGCGCGCCCGGGCCTATGGGCTCGCCGGCTTCGAGAAGACGCTGGTGGTGAAGAAGATCCTCGACGAGCTTGCTCGTGACGAGGAGTTCGTGCGGTTGTTCGTGGACGAAGCGCGCATCGCGGTGATGCTCCAGCACCACAACATCGTGCAGGTCTTCGACCTCGGAACGGCCGAGGGCACGCTCTACATGGCGATGGAGTACGTGGCGGGCACCGATCTGGCCCGCCTCGTTCAGCGGGTGGCCGACCGCGAGCCGTTCCCGATCGGGCTCGCCCTGTTCGTAGCGAGCGAGGTGCTCAAGGCGCTGCGCTTCGCCCACGGTCGGCGAGATGATGAAGGTCAGCCGATGAACATCGTGCACTGCGACATCTCGCCGCACAATGTGCTGATCAGCCACGCTGGCGAGGTGAAGATCACCGACTTCGGCATCGCGCGAGCGGCGTTTCAGATCGACAGCCTGCACGAGACCGTGCGCGGCAAGTACGCCTACATGAGCCCCGAGCAGATCGAGAACCGCGAGGTCGATCACCGCAGCGACGTGTTCTCGTTGGGGATCGTGCTGTGGGAGGTGATCACCGGGCGGCGCTTGTTCAAGGGGCGCACCAAGGACGAGACGCTGCAGCGGGTGAAGCGGGCCGAGGTGCCGTCGCCGCGACTCTACAGGCCCCAGGTCACCGCGGAGCTCGAAGCGGTGGTGCTCAAGGCGCTGGCACGGCGCCCCAACCAGCGCTTCGCTTCCGCTGCCGAGATGCTGGATGCGATCGGCGGTCTGATGGTGCGTGAAGGTCACCGCGCCACCAACAACGACCTCGCCGCGTACCTCCAGGCGATGGGACCCGAAGGCGAGAGCGGGCAAGGCCCGAAGGTGCGCGCGCTGCCGGAGACGTTGGTGGTGGTGTCGGCAGAAGCCATCCCGCAGCGTGAGGGCGGGGTCGCCGATCAGCTGGCCGAGCGGGTCGAGGGCTGGGCGGCCGATCTGGTAGGCGCTGGCGCACAGATCTGGGAGCGGGAGCGCGGAGGTCTGCTCGCGGTGTGGACCGTCGAAGAGGACCTGTCCCGCACCGTGCCGCACGTGGTGGGTGCGATGCGCCAGCTTCAGGAGGTCGCCATGGAGGCTGGTTTCCAGCTCGCTGTGGGCGTGGCACCGGGCCGCACCAACCTGTTTGAAGACACCCATCGGCCCGCCCGCAACTGGGAGCTCTCGGGGCCGTTCCGCGTGGCGCGCTGGCTGATGAACCTGTCCGCCTCGCGTGGGGGTCGCCTGATGCTCACCAGCCTGGCCGCTTCGGAAGCGAAAGCAGCACCGTCAGTGCCCGTGGGTCGCGTGGATCTTGGGGATGGGCTCATCGTGGGCGTGCACGAGGTCGCCTGATGTCGATGCGCGACCTGTTCGTGAAGAAGGGCCTGGTCAGCGAGAAGCGGGCCAAGGAGGTCGATCGCGCGCTCAAGGAGGAGCGCAAGGCCGCCCAGGCCCAGAAGCGGGGCAAGCACGAGCTGGAGCTGGAGGCCCGGCGGGAGCGAGAGGCCGCACAGGCGGCAGCACTGGAGGCCCGGCGTGTGGCGGCGGAGGCCGCAGCCGTCGAGCGCGCCGCACACGAGCACAGCTACAGGGTCCAGCAGATCGTGCGCAGCCACAGGCTGGGCGGTCGCGGACCCGTCCCGTTCGCGGTGCGCGTGCCAGAGTCGAACCGGGTGATCTCCCTCTGGTTGCCCGAGGGTCTCGCACGCGACCTTCGCGCGGGCCGTGCGGCCGTCGTGGCGTTGCGGGAGCAGGGTGCATGGGCCTGCTTCCCGGTGTCGGGATCGGCGGCTGCGAAGCTCGAAGCGCTCGCACCCGGCGCGCTGGTCCACTGGGTGAAAGACACCAGCCACTTCGCGGATCCCTCCGAAGGTCTGATGCAGCGGAGCTGGGAGAGCACCCTGGGGCCCCATCGTGTGGTGGATGCCTCCGAGCTGCGGCGACTCCGGATCCAGCCTTGAGGGGCGCTGGCGTCGCCCTTCTGCTGGGGATGCAGGCCTGCACCTACGCGGTCACTGCCAAGGGCCGCTTGGAGACCATGGACGATGGGTCCACGCGGATCGGCTCCTCCAACGGGGAGAGCCGGGAGGTGCGGCTGGTCGGGGAGGCGGTGCCGCTGTTGCGCGCCGGCGGCATGTTGGTGGAGATCGAAGGCACCCTGCGACGAGGGGCCATCGACGTCGAGGCCTGGCGGATCGTGGAAGGACCCCGTGGCCTCGCAGCCTACGTGGGGCGCCTTCTCGCGGACGACAAGCGCGTCTGGCTCGAGCTGCGCGACGGTGCGGGCGCGGTCACGGTGCACCTCGGCATCGCCCCGCTGCCCCAAGGCGCTCTCGGTTCGCTGGTGGTGGTCGAGGGACCCGCCCGAGGACCGGCCGAGCTGCAGGCCGTGTCCGTCACGGTGCTGGAGCCTGCAGGACCGCTCCGGTGACCTGGACCGCGGATCGTCCGGCCTCGGGTCTGGTGGTGCACCAGCCTCAGCGCGGCTTCCGTTATGGTGCCGAGGCCTTCTGGTTGGTTGGGCTGGCGCTCGCGGATCGCCCAATGCCGGGGCGTGCACTCGACCTAGGCACGGGGTCTGGGATCCTTGCGTGGCTCCTGGCCCGGCGCGGCTGGAACGTGCTGGCTGTGGATCGATGGGCGGGCTGGCAGGAGGGGTGGCAGCGAACGACCGCCGACTGCGAGGTGCACGGACGGGTGGAGCTGCGACTGGGATGTGTCACCGACGTGCACGAGCAGGCATTCGATCTCGTGGTGAGCAACCCGCCGTTCTTCACGCGGAGTCAGGGCCCCGTCCCCCACGATGTGTCGAAGCAACAGGCACGCTTTGAGGGGGAGGTGGGTCTCGCAACCTGGACGCGGGCTGCTGTGAGCCGGCTCTCGGCCGACGGCCGGGCGTGGCTTGCGGTGCCGACCGAGCGTGTGGGAGAGGTCGCCGGGGCGGCGGATGGCGGATGGGGCGTCTCTCAGCAGTGGGATGTGGGGCGAACGCGCAGCCTGCTGCGGCTGGATCGCAGCGGTTGCCCCTTGGCGATCCGCGCCGTGGATCCCAAGGGGGAAGACGTGCGGGCGTGGTACACCGCCGCACGGGAGGTTGGGTGACGAACGGTACGCTGCGCGTGCGCTCGATGCAGCGAGGGGCGATCCCTGTCGACGCGCACCCGGGCGAAGCGCTGGTGGCGTGGCTGCAGCGCGTGCTGAGCGAGGGTGCGCACGCGCCGGCTGGACTCGTCGTGCGGGCCGGTGCGCTCGATCTTGTCGACCTCTCCACGGCGAAGGGATCAGGCCTGCCGGTGCCCTGGCTCATGGCCGGCCTCACCACCACCGTCACCCGTGCAGGTCCTGCGGTGGCCGTGGGACTGCTCGGCGTGGTGGGACGGGCCGTGCGAGACGCCGAGCGTCCGGCTCCGATGGCGGTGGTGTTCTTGGAGTGGGAAGACAACCGCTGGTGGTTCTACGAGGCGCTGCTGGCTGCGGACGGACGCTCGCTGCGAGAAGACACGGTCACCGTGAGGTCCGCCGAAGCGGGAGACGCGATGCCGCAGGGGCTAGGGCGGTGGTGGGCTGCGGCCCGCAGGTCGGGCATGCGCATGAACCTGGAAGTGGAGAGCGGCGCGGAAGAAGAGATCCTGCACTGAGCGCGGTCGGGCGTCGTGGGGCCCCATCGATTAGTCGCGGGCACGCATTGCACCCCCAGGTAGGCCATGTTTCCTCGTCTCGAGTCCCCCGTTGCCCTGGAAGAGACGGTCCGTCAGTTCTGGGAGCGTGAGCGCATCTTCGAGCGCTCGCTCACGGCTTCGGAAGGGCGTCCTGCGTGGGTGTTCTACGAGGGGCCTCCCACCGCCAACGGCACGCCGCACAACGGGCATGTGCTCACGCGCGTGCTGAAGGACGTGTTCCCTCGGTTCCGGACGATGCAAGGCCACCGCGTGGTGCGCAAAGCGGGCTGGGACACCCACGGTTTGCCCGTGGAGGTCGAGGTGGAGCGCGAGCTGGGGCTGCACGGGCGTGAGGCGATCCTGGAGCACGGCCTCGAGCGCTTCAACCGGGCCTGCATGGAGAACGTGTTCACCTACATCCATGAGTGGGATGAGCTCACCCGCGACATCGGCTTCTGGGTCGACCTGAAAGACCCCTACGTCACCTTCCACAAGTCCTACGTGGAGTCGGTGTGGTGGGCGCTGTCCCGGCTGTTCGAGAAGGGCCTGCTGTACCAGGGGCACAAGGTGGTGTGGTGGTGGCCGCAGGGTGGCACCACGCTGTCTGCGGCGGAGGTGGGCCTCGGCTACCGCCAGGTGGACGACCCGGCGGCCACGGTGCGGTTTCGCGATGCCCGCGACCCCACGCTCTCGTACCTGGCCTGGACGACCACCCCGTGGACGCTGCCGAGCAACGTGGCGCTCGCTGTGGCACCGCACGTCGACTACGCGCTCTGCGACGATCCGGAGGGCGGCACCGTGGTGGTGGCCGCAGATCTGGCTGAGTCTCTCGGTCTCGTCGCCCGCACCACGCTCAAGGGCCACGAGCTCGTCGGTCGACACTACCTTCCGCTCTACGAGTTCGGCCCGCTCGAGCGTGAGGGAGCGTGTGCGGTGATCGTCGCCGGACACCACGTCACCACGAAGTCGGGCTCGGGCATCGTCCACATCGCCCCGGCTTACGGCGAGGACGACATGCTCGTGGCCCAGAATGAAGGCCTCGGGATGTACCAGTGGGTGGGGCCGGATGGCCGTTTCCGAGCTGGTTTTGTGGAGGGTCGGTTCTGCAAGGAGGCGGACCGCGACATCCTGCGCGATCTGCGCGACCGTGGGCTCTTGTTTCGCTGGGACACCATCAAGCACGACTACCCGTTCTGCTGGCGGGCCTCAGAGGATCCCCTCATCCAGTACGCCCGGCCGGCTTGGTTCGTGGCCACCTCGCGGTTCAAGGACCTGGCGCTGCAGAACAGCGACAGCGTCAACTGGCAGCCCGACCACATTCGTGAGGGGCGCTTCGGCGACTTCTTGCGCAACAACGTCGACTGGGCGCTCTCGCGCGAGCGCTTCTGGGGCACTCCGCTCAACATCTGGACGTGTGAGGCGTGTGAGGCGCGGGTGGCCCCGTCGTCGCTGGCCGACATGCAGGCGCGTGGCGCGGTCGGCATTCGGATGGATGTGGAGGACCACCTGCGGGTGCATCGCCCGTGGATCGACGAGGTCACCCTGCCTTGCGCCGACTGCGGTGGCACCATGCGTCGCGTGCCCGAGGTCATCGACTGCTGGTTCGACTCCGGTGCGATGCCGTTCGCCCAGTGGGGTTTTCCGCATCAGGGTCGGGAGGCCTTTGCCGACCAGTACCCGGCGGACTTCATCTCCGAGGCGATCGACCAGACCCGGGGCTGGTTCTACACGCTGCTGATGATCTCCACGCTCGTGTTCGACGACGAGACGTGCGCGGAGTTCGGGCTGGACCCGGTGGGTCTGCCGCGGCCCTACAAGAACTGCCTCGTCCTCGGGCACGTCACGGATCGGCACGGCCTGAAGGAGTCGAAGTCCAAGGGCAACTACACGAGCCCCAACCTTGTGATGCGTGGCTCGGCGTGGCAGATCGCCCGGGCCGACAGCTCGGTGAAGCCGGGCACGGTGGGTCTGAAGAAGGCCCAGGTGGATGCGCTGGAGCTGGGCGAGCAGCCCGTGAGGCTCACAGGCTCACGTGAGGCTCACGGGAATGGGCTGTCCCTGGTGATCGCTCCGGCCGATGGCGTTGGCAAAGACGCGCTTCACCTGCACCCCGACGACATCGCCCGACTCGGCGTCCAGGCCGGCGACAAGGTCTGGTTCCACATGCCGGGCGACATCCCGGGTGCGGATGCGTTCCGCTGGTTGTTCTGCGCCGCGAGCCCGTCTTGGTCGAACACGCGCCTCTCGCTGCGCGCGATCCGTGATGGTCAGCGGGAATTCCTGCTGCGGCTGCGCAACGTGTACCAGTTCTTCTCGATCTACGCGAACCTGGCGCGGGATGCGGGCACCTTCGATCCCGCCGGATCGGCGCCGCGACCCGTGAGCGAGCGCGACCTGCTGGATCGGTGGATCACCCACCGTGTGGAAACGACCACCCAGGTGGTCACCAAGGAGCTCGAAGACTACCGCCTCTACGAGGCCAGCCGAGCGCTGCTCGACTTCGTGGATGATCTGTCCAACTGGTACGTGCGTCGTTCCCGTCAGCGCTTCTGGGCCGAAGGGGAGGCGCTCCAGGACGCGCTGTGGACCCTCTACGAGGTGCTGCTGCGCACGAGCCATCTGCTCGCACCCTTTGTGCCCTTTCATGCGGACGCGCTGTTTCGTGCGCTCACGGCGGACGTCGGTCGAACCGACGTGCAGCCCTCGGTGCACCTCCAGCCCTGGCCTGCTGTGCGCTCCGAGCACCTCGACGATGCGCTCGCTGAGGACATGGCGCTGACGCGTCGTGTGGCTTCTTTGGGTCGGGCTGCCCGTGAGGCCAGCCGCCTCAAGGTTCGCCAGCCGCTGGCGGCTGCCACCGTCGTCCTGGCCGACGCACGTCGGGGAGAAGCGCTGCAGCGCCTGTCGTTCTTGATCTCCGATGAGCTCAACGTGCGAGAGGTCCGACTGGGGGCCGATGCGGCCGAGCTGGTGGAGATCGAGATCAAGCCCAACCTCAAGACGCTGGGTCGTCGGTTGGGGCCGAAGCTCAAGGCGCTCGCCACGTTGTTGGCGTCTTCCGATGCTGGGAAGCTCAAGCGCGAGCTGGATGCCGGCTCCACGACCGTGGTGCTGGAAGGGGAGGAGCTTGTCCTCACACCCGACGACGTCCTGGTGCGGGTGTCGCCGCGGGCAGGCTTTGAAGCGGCGAGCAGCACCGAGGCCGTGGTGGCCCTGGCCACCGAGCTCGATGCCGACCTGCTCGCAGAGGGCTTCGTGCGTGAGCTCACCAGCCGCGTGCAGACCCTGCGCAAGGAGGCCGATCTGGGCTACGCCGACCGCATCGCCTTGCGGTTCGTCGGGAGCGAGAGCGTCACCGCCTCCATCCTTCAGTTCGGTGAGGAGCTGAAGGGCGAGACGTTGTGCGTGGACCTGAAGGGCCAAGCACCCGACGCAAGCGAGGGCTGGACCGAGCGCACCTGGGACCTCGATGGATCCGAGGTTCGCGCCTGGATGCAGCGCGTTCAGCGCGCCTGAGGGTCAGGCCTCTGTTCGAGGAAACAGGCGGTCCCACAGGGCGTCCGCCTGCTTGCGTCCGACACGGGCCTCGGCGCTGAACCACTGCCAGGCCGCGATCGGATCGTCACCGCGGGGCTCGGGCGTGACGGACACCACCAGCGCGTCGTCGGCCTCACCCACGAAGCGCCCCCCCAAGAAGCGGTAGACCTGTGTGAGCTGCTGACTGGCATCCGCTTCCCCGACAGCGCGGAGAGCGGTGCCCAGCGCCACAGCCACGGAGTCCTCTGCCGCTCCCAGCGGCGGGAGGATTGAGGCCACAGGGAGTACCGCGAGGTGCGACGCGAGCTCCGCCACTGCAACCACCAGGGACAGGTCACGGCCTGCATCTTCTCGCGCGAGAGCCAGCGCGTCGTGCACCCACGCTTCGGCCTTGGAGCGCGCGCCTGGCGTGAGGCGATCGAGCACCCACGTGAACTCACCGTTCTCGATGCGCTCGACGAGGTTGTGGGGGGTGACCGGGAGCTCGCTGGGGTCGCGCTCGAGATCTCCGCCGCCGGAGAGCCAGCGGGTGACCGAGTCGCCGCGCCCGCCCGCCATGGCGCGTCCTGCACGCAGCGCGAGCGCCAAGCGTAGCAGCGGGGGGCAGGGCGCACCGAACACGAGGTCCAGCACGGCGTGCTCGGGTGCGACGCCCAGCGCCTCCATCACCTCCATGATCCCGCGGGCGAGGCGGCGGGCAGCTGGCCGGCCGTCGCGCACGAGCCGAGAGAAGGCCTGGGTAGCGGGGTGCGCGCCGTCGCCCGCGCGTGCGAGCACGAACCACCCATCGACGCCGTGCGGTGAGATCGTCACCAGGAGGGGCGACCCAGGCGGTCCAGGGAGCACCACCGTGGCCCCGGATCCCATCTCGCGACCCACTCCGCACGAGGCCAGAACGGGCGCGTACATCACGGCCGCGCCGGTGACCGGGGTGAGCTGGCTCGGATCGCCCACGATCGAGACCTTGAGCGGAAATCCAAGCTGGCGCGCCCTCGTGAGCAGCATGATGCCCGCCGTGACGGCGCTGGGGCTGCTTCCACGCAGGACCACGTCCATGGGGGCACTCCGAAGGCTCAAGCTAGCGGTCGTAGACACCTGTCGAGGGCTGCGTGCCATATCGGAGCAGCAGTTCTCGGGCCCGCGCCATCACCGGGATGAGGCTGGAGTGGGTGACCGCACGCACGGCCTCGTCGATGCTGAACCAGCCCACCTGGGTGATGCCTTCGGCCTCACGTGGGGCGAAGCTCCCGATGTGCTCCGGTGCCTGGAGCAAGAAGAAGAAGATCGTCTTGAGCCGCGGCGCGTCGCCGGGCGCTGTGAAGCCATACCGCACGTCGCCAACGTGGCGGAGCACGGTCAGCGGCACCGTGAGTCCCATCTCCTCACGAACCTCACGCACGGCCGCCACCTCCGGGCTCTCACCGTCCTCCAGCTTTCCCTTCGCGATCTCCCAGGTGGTGCCGGAGCGCCGCGCGACCTGGACCAGCGCCACCCGTAGACTGCCGTCGGGGAGACGGCGAATGGGCAGGCCGCCCGCCGACCACTGCTCAGCGTAGTTTGGGCGTAGGTTCATCACATGGCGCAGCGGCACCCGACCCGCGGTGAACAGGTCGGGCAGTCGGGTGTGGCCAAAGCGCACGCCGCCGCGACGCGCCCGGCATGCGTCCACCACGAGCAAGCGCGGAGGGCCGTCCAGGCGGTGCGCGGCGCGCCAGGCCGACACCTCGTCTCCCGACAGAAACAGCCGCCGTCCTGCCCCAAAGCTCAGCGCTCCTTGCCGCAGCGCGCGCTCGACGCCCGTCGTGGTCGTGGCGTGGAAGAGCACGTCGGGCACCGGCGGCAGAGGTGCCTGCTGAACCCGAATGGTGGTGCCTGAGATCTCGAACCGCGCGCCAGCATGCACCGACTGCACGATGTGCTCGACGCGGACCTCGACCTCGAACGCCACGGCCAAACCCTGACGCACCGAGTCCAGCTCGGCCCAGCCGTCGTCGTCGGGGTGGGCGTGGGCGAGCAGCCACGCGCGCACCGCCTCGGCGAGCATCTCGGGGTCGGGGGGCGTCAGGGGGCACTCCAGCGGCGGTGCACGCCCATCATGGCGTGCTCCCCTGGTATGGCGGTGCTGCAGGCTCTGCGAGGAGCACAAGGAGCGTGCGCAGCTCGGAGCGTCCGGGGTCCTGGCGCACTCCTTCTCTCGCGGTGAGGCGCGCGGCGTCGGCATCTCCCCCCAGCCACTGCTGCACGGCGGTGCTGAAGGCGTTCGTGTCTCCTGTGGAGGGCAGGCGGCCTCCCGGATCGGGCGGGGGACGAGACGCCCAACCCACACGTCCCTTCTCCGCAATGGCGAGGGCCAGCGCGAGGTCGGCGTGGGTGGTGGGATCCATCTCGCGGGCGAGGGCGCGCAGATCACCTTCCAGCAGCGCGGGGTCTCGCCCCGCGACCACCAGGGCGTAGGTCGCCAGGAGGGCCGGCTCGGTGGGGCGCAGCAGCGCGGCCGTTCGAAGCACCGAAGCGGCGCCATCTCGGTCTCCTCGGACCAGCGCGACGCGAGCTCGGTCGAGTGCGGCCCAACCGGGGTCTCCTGTGTGAAGGCGACCCTGGGCGAGCGCGGTCCCCGCGGCCTCGGCGTCGCCATCGGCCATGGCGAGCTCGGCCGCAGCCGACCAGCCGCTCGGGCCGCGTGATGCGGCAGGGGGGAGCGCGGAGGCCCAGCCTTGGGCTGCATCCTCAAGACCCTCGGCCAGGAGGCCTGTGACGATCGCGTGTACGCTGGCCTCAGGCGTGGCCAGACTCGGCGAGAGCTGGCCAAGGACAGCAGCGGCGTGCTCCGGACGACCTGCGCGTCGCTCCAGGTCCGCGAGCGCGATCGTCAGCGTGGCCCGCTCGGCGGGCTGAACGACCCGGGTGAGCGCGTCGCCCAGGCGGGCGCGTGCGGCTTCCATCTGGTGCGTGGACACCAGCAGCGCCGCGTGCTGCTCAGGGTTGGACGGCGGGTGCGCCAGTGCCCAACTCCGGGCGTCATGGGTGGCCGACAGGCCCCGCCCGCGCCGCACAAGAAACCACCCGCCCTGTGGGTCCATGCTCACGCGAAGGCCGTCCAGCAACGCGACACCCACGATGCCGCGGGCGGGCGGGACGTCGGCTGCGTCCCCATGGTTGGGCTGCCAGACCACCGTGAGGGGCCCGTTGAGGTGAAGTCCTCCTACGCGAACGCCCATCACCGCTGGGCCTTGTGGGCTGCCCGTCGGGTCCTCGATGAGGGTCAGGGCGGGCGCGTCGGTGCGGAGGTGGACCACGGCTCCGCGCGGACGGGTGGCCGCATCCATCGGGAGGATCTGAATGGGGAGAAGACCCTCGGATCCGAGGGGCATCCACGGCGTCGATCGGCGAGGAGGAGGCCCGGCCCCGTCGGCGTAGAGGTGCAGGCGGTGGGCGTGCAGGTCGATGGTGATCGCGACCCGACGCCAGAGGTCTGAGCTCAGCGAGCCGAGCACGGGCACGCCGTTCACCGTGGCAGGCTGGCCGGGCGGCGCTGCCGCGAAGCAGACGTCGGGCAGGCGCAGCTCGCCCACGTCGATCCACCGGCAACGGACGCCTCCTGGTGGGGAGTGCGCGTCGGTACACCCTCCCACCTCGGGCGCCAACCACGAGGCTTCGGGCCCGAGGGTGAGACGGAAGAGTCCCTCCGTGCCGTCGGGAAGGCGGGCCCCAACCAGCAGCGTGGGGTGGGTGGGCTCGACTCGGTAGATGGGGACAGCAACGTGCGCAGGGCCCACGGCGACCGGGGGGCCCGCTACCGCAGCAGCCATCCCGAAGGTGAGCAGCATGCCCAACGTCCACGACCTCCTTGGGTGTGCGGTGGTGCTCAGGAAGATAGCCTCGCGCCATGGACCTGACCCCATCGGATCGTGCCACGATTGTGATGACCCTCGCACGAGGCCTCCCTTCCTGGGAGGATCGCGCTGAGGTCGCGGGCGCGGCAGGCTTGAGCGACGTCCAGCTCACGGGCACCCCCGACGTCGCCTGGGGTATCTTGGTGGGAGAAGCGGTCAGCCGAGGTCGCTTGCCTGCGCTGACCGCAGCGGCCTGTCGTCGTGCACCTTCCAGTGGACCGCTACGCCGTCTGCACACGGCGATGATGGAGGGGCGGCGTCCTCCTGGGGCAGCACGCACAGGTGTGGCGATCGGCTCACTTGCCGCAGTGCTCGCCGCGGTGGTCGTCGCTCGGTGGGTGACCTCAGGTGCCACCGATTCCGCCGAGCCCCCGACGGTACCCAGCGAGGAGGCTCCCTCCGTTCAGGCGTCGGAGGGAGCGACCGAGGCGCCGGCTGCACCACAGCCCGAGGCGTCGGCGCCGACCGTAGAAGAAGCTCCGAGCGCGCCACCTGCAGCGGTGGCGCCGCCTTCCAAGACCCCGCCGCCTCCCGACGCGCAGAGACGCACAGGGTCCGCACCGTGCGCGGGCAGCCATGGGTGGGCATGGATGGGGGCCTCCACGCGGCTCGGGGTCGGTGATGTCTGGGAGATCCCGGGCGGGGCCAATGTGCGCAGCGAAGCTCCCAGCCTCACGAATCGCTGGAGCTCCAAGGCTCCCCAGGTGTGCTTCCTGCCGGCCGGCACACGCCTGCGTCTGACCTCCGCTCCCGTGGTCATCCCAGGGGGCGCCGTGTGGGCCGAGGTCGACGGCGCCAACGTTCTACCTTAGACGGCGCATCTCGGAGGCGATCGTGCTGCTGGCCATCGATGTGGGAAACACCAACACGGTGCTCGGGGTCATGGACGGGGAGGAGGTGCGAGGCACCATCCGTCTCACCACGGAGGACCGCACCACCGACGAGCTCGGCATCTTGCTGATGCAGACCCTCGCGTACCAGGGATTTCAGAAGGACATGTTCCACGGGGCCATCGTGTCCAGCGTGGTGCCCTCTGCGCTGTACGGATGGGAGAAGGCGTGCCGTCGCTACCTCGGTCACGAGCCGCTGATCGTGGGACGTAAGCTCAAGACCCGGCTGAAGGTGAACGTCGACAACCCCAAGGAAGTGGGGGCCGACCGCATCGTGAACTCGGTTGCGGCGCTGGAGCGCTGGGGTGCTCCGATCATCGTGGTCGACTTTGGCACCGCCACCACCATCGACTGCGTCAACGCGGCCGGCGAGTACATCGGCGGGGCCATCGCTCCTGGGTTTCGGATCAGCGAGGAGGCGCTGTTCTCACGCACGGCGAAGCTTCCGCGTGTCGAGGTGGCACGGCCCGAGCGGGCGATTGGTCGCAACACCATCGAGGCCATTCAGTCGGGCATGTTCCACGGCTACATCGGTCTCGTGGATGCGCTGGCGCGTCGCTGCCGAGAGGAGATGGGTGGTGACGTGAAGGTGGTGGCGACGGGGGGCCTCGCGAACCTGCTCGGCGAAGAGAGCGAGGTGATCGAGGAGGTGGATCCCCACCTCACGCTGCGCGGGCTCGCCATCCTCTACGCCAGAAACCTTCCGGTCGGAAAGCCGGGGTGATCACCCACGACCCGCACCGGTTTGTGCAGGTGTGGAAGGCCCGCCCGCCACGTGGTCCGGCCACGATGCGCGGCGCGATGCTCGTCGACACCCGCAGCTTCCGCGTCAGCGAGCAGTCCGCCACCGACAATCGCTACATGGTGCCGGGAACACCGGTCGATCCGGCCAGAGCCGCGCATCAGTGGGCGCGGGTGGCAGGACTCCTGCGGAGCCTCGGTCTGCCGGTGCTCACCTTTCCAGGACAGCCCGATCAGGACGACGGCATCTTCCCCAACAACGTCTACGCCTTCGTGCCGGGGCGTTTCGTGATCGGGTCGATGCGGCACAGCGTTCGACAGGCCGAGGCCCGCCGTTCGGATGTGCGCGCGTGGTTTGAGGGCGAAGGACGCACCACCGTGGATCTGTCCCTTCAGCCTGGCGTCGGGGAGCTCACGGGCGTGCTGGCCATCGACCGCACGCGGGGCGCGGCGGTGGCGGGCATGAGCCAGCGGGTGGATGGCCCCGGCCTCGAAGCCATGAGCTCCGCGCTGGGGCTGGAGGTGGTGCTCGCTACACCCCTCGTCCCCGCCGAGTACCACGTCAACATGGTGCTGGCGGTGTTGGCGGGGCGTGCGGGCGTGGTGTGGGACGCCGCGTTCGAGGACCGTGAGGTTGGGCGTGCACTGGACGCGGGGTGGCCCGGCGCTTGGCTGCACCTCGATGATGCCGAGAAGCAGGCCTTTGCGGGGAACTGCATCGCGGTCACTCCGCGCGACGTGATGATGAGCGCGACGTCGCTGGCGGCGCTGCGCCCGACATCCGTCGCGTGGTTTGAGGCGCACGGCTTTCGGGTTCACGGCGTCGAGATCGACGAGCTGGAGAAGGGTGGGGGCAGCCTTCGCTGCTTGATCGCGGAGATCTTCTGACCGATCCGGGCGACACCCTCAGATGGGTCAGGTAGGGTCTGCGCCCTGGAGGGGGATGTGCGTCCCGCGCTGTGGGTGGGCTGGGTGCTCTGCGCCTGCGCGCCCGTCGACCTCACCGACCAAACCGTCGACTCAGGCGATGCGCCGATCCGCTTCCCGAGCGTGCGTCCCAGCCTCTCTGGGTCTGGTTCCCCGGACACGGACCCCCGCGATCTTCCACCCAACGTGCTGATCGTGCTGCTCGATGACATCGGCACGGACGCGCTCTCCACGTACGGCGAGCAGCCCGACGCGCCCCAGACGCCGGTGCTGAACGGGCTGGCGGCCCAGGGCGTACTCTTCCGCAACGTGTGGTCGGCTCCCACGTGCTCGCCAGCACGCGCTGCGCTGCTCACCGGGCGCTACGCGTCCCGCACGGGGGTGGGTGGTGTCACCCATCCGATCACAGGCGCGCATGGGTTGCCGCTGGAGGAGACCACCATCCCTGAGCTGCTCCAGGCGAGCCCGCAGCCGTGGGCCACGGAGGCGCTGGGGAAGTGGCACCTCGCCACCCCGGATGTCGGTGGCATCGACCACCCCAACCTCCAGGGCTTCGATCACTACCGTGGGGCGATGGGCAACCTCTCTGATCACCACGCCTACGACGGCCTGGTGTCTCACCACAGCAACTTCGAGAAGGTTGTGGATGGCGTCGGTGCTCGCGCGTTCGAGTTCAGTCTCGTCGATGAGGTGAACGACGCGGTGGTGGCCGTGCGGCTGCTTCCCGAGCCATGGTTCGTGTACCTCGCCACCCACGCAGCACACGCCCCCTACCAGGTCCCACCCGAGGACCTCCTGGGAGGCGACGTCCCCAACGCGCGTCGCCTCGTGGACGTCTACCGGTCGATGGTGCGGGCCTCCGACGCTGAGCTGGGACGCTTGATGGCCTCGGTCGATCTGGCGCGCACCGTCGTGATCGTAGCGGGCGACAACGGCACGCCCGGCGAAGCCACGGTCGAGCCCTTCCGACCCGAGCTGGCCAAGAAGACCTTTGGTGAGGGGGGACTCGGCGTGCCGATGATCGTGGTGGGTGCCGGCGTGGGCAACGCCGGGCGCGAGGTCCTCACGCCCGTTCACTTTGTGGACATCTTCCCTACGGTGGCGGAGCTGGCCCGTGTGCCGCCGGGGGCATGGCCCGTGATCGACGGCGAGAGCCTCGTGCCCTGGCTGCAGAACGACGCACGCGACCTCGAAGATCGGGTGATCTACACCGACGTCGTCGCACCGAACGGCCCCGATGCGGCCCTGTGGTTCGCCGCGGTGCGCGACCAGCGCTGGAAGTACCTCCTCAGCTCCACAGGCATCGAGGCCTTCTTCGACCTGGAAGGGCGGGACTTCGAGCTCGACGACCTGCTCAAGGCGGAGAGCCTCGATGACGAAGCCACGGCCGCGCTCGCCCGCCTTCGGGACGAGCTGTCGCGTCGTCGTGCCTCGTTCGTCGCGCCGTGAGGGTTAGGCCAGTCCCACCTGGGTGACCCATGGCGGTGCGCGTGTTCTCCGAGATCGACCCCCTCAAGCGGGTGCTCGTGCACGCCCCCGGCCCTGAGGTGGACACGATGCTCCCCGAGGAGATGCATCGGTTCTTGTTCGACGACGTGCTCTACGGTGTGCAGGCGAGGGCGGAACATCGGCAGTTCCGCGCGATCTTGCGCGCGTTCGGCGTGGAGGTCGTCGACAGCCAGCAGCTGCTGAAGGAGGCGATCGCGGCGCAGCCCGAGGCGTCGGTGGGGCTGGTGCGCTCGGTGCAGCAGAGTGAAGGCCTCGTGCCCGAGGTGACCGACAGGCTGCTCGCCATGGCACCGTTCGAGCTGGGTGACGCCCTGGTTCAGGGCATTCCGCCGCGTGGTGTGGGGCTCGATGAGCTCTACCGAGACGCGCCGCTGCCCCTGCCGAACCTCCTGTTCTCGCGGGACGCGGGCATGGTGGTGGGCGACCAGATCGTGATCGCGTCGATGCGCACGGCGGCCCGTCAGCGTGAGCCCTTGCTGCTGCGCTTTCTCATGGAGCACCACCCGCAGCTGGCGGGCACGCCCGTGATGCTCGACCTCACACCAGCCACCTCACGTAGCACCACGTCCACGCTCGCGGCTCCCACCCTCGAAGGCGGGGACGTGCTCGTGCTGCACGAGGGGGTCGTGCTCATCGGCATCAGCGAGCGCACGATCCAGGCGGCCGCCGACCGCTTGGTCGAGCGCCTTCGTGCAGACGAGCGCTTCCACACGGCCGTGCTGGTGTTCCTGCCCGCCGCGCGGCACGCCATGCACCTCGACACCGTGTTCACCCGCACCAGCGAGAGCGAGTGCCTCGTGTATGCACCGATGATCGAGCCCGGCAACCTCGCCACGGCCAGCGCCGTCTCCATCGATCTGCGCACGCCCGACGACTACGGACGCCGCTTCCCGAGCTTGCTCGACGCCCTGCGTGCTGTCGGTGTCGACCTGGAGCCCATCGCGTGCGGCGGCCGCGCCTCCCTGGTTCAGCAAGCGCGCGAACAGTGGACGGATGGTGCCAACTGCTTTGCGATCCAGCCGGGCGTGGTCGTGATCTACGGCCGCAACCACCACACGGCCGAGGAGCTCTACCGGTACGGCTACGAGGTGGTCGGGGTCGGCGGCCTCCCGTACGATGAGGAGGGGCGATGCCTTCGCAGCTTCTCACCCTCCCGAAAGTACGCGCTGCTCCTCGAGGGCAGCGAGCTGTGTCGGGCCCGTGGCGGACCCCGCTGCATGACCATGCCGCTGTGGCGTGGACCCTTGGACGCGTAGGCGCACGGACTTCTGTGTCCCGCCTGGGTGATGCCTTGCCCGGGAGCCGGCGTTCGCATACGGCCACGGCCCCCACAACGAGGGCAGGGATGCACTTCCAGGACATCATCCTCTCGCTTCAGCGCTACTGGGGAGAGCGCGGCTGCGTGCTCCTCCAGCCCCACGACCTACCCATGGGCGCCGGCACCTTCGCCCCGGCCACCTTCTTGCGGGCGCTGGGTCCGCAGCCGTGGTCCACAGCGTATGTGCAGCCGTGCCGTCGACCTGGGGATGCGCGCTACGGCGAGAACCCGAACCGGCTCGGTCACTACTACCAGTTTCAGGTGCTGCTCAAGCCGAGCCCCCCCGACAGCCAGGAGCTCTACCTCGGCTCGCTGCGCGCCATTGGCATCGACCCCGCCGACCACGACGTGCGGTTCGTGGAAGATGACTGGGAGAGCCCCACGCTCGGGGCCTGGGGCCTCGGTTGGGAGGTCTGGATGGACGGCATGGAGGTCACGCAGTTCACGTACTTCCAGCAGGTAGCGGGCTTCGCGTGCAAGCCGGTGGCCGTGGAGCTCACGTACGGGCTCGAGCGACTGGCGATGTACCTCCAGCGCGTCGACAACGTCTACGACCTCTCGTGGACGCAAGGCGTGAGCTACCGCGACGTCTTCCACCGCAACGAGGTGGAGCAGTCCAAGTACAACTTCGAGGCGGCCGACACCGGCGCGCTGTTCGAGCTGTTCCAGCGCTCGTTCGACGAGTGCGCGCGCCTCAACGACCTGGGCCTCGCGCTGCCCGCCTACGACCAGTGCATCCTCACGAGCCACACGTTCAACCTGCTCGATGCACGCGGCGCGATCAGCGTCGCTGAGCGTGCGCAGTACATCAAGCGCATCCGCGAGCTCGCCGTGCGCTGTGCCACCACCTGGCAAGGCCCGGCGGAAGGGGTGGGAGCATGAGCGCCGAGCTGTTCATCGAGCTGCGCTGTGAAGAGCTTCCTGCCCGAATGGTCCGTCCGGCCCTCCAAGGGTTGGCGGATGCAGCCGTTGCGCTGATCGAAGGGGTACCGCATGGCGCGGTGCGCACATGGGCCACGCCCCGGCGCCTCGCTGTGGCGATCGCCGATGTCCATGCAGGCCGTCCGAAGACCGAGCGCGAGGTGCTGGGTCCTCCCGCCGACAAGGCGTTCCGCGATGGCGTGCCCACGCCCGTGGGCGAGGGCTTCGCACGTGGCAAAGGAGCCGACCCTGCGGGGCTCTACGTGGTGGACCTGCCCAAGCGCGGCGCTGTGGCGGCGGTGAAGGTGTCCGAGGGCGGCGAGACCGTAGTGGAGCTGGTTTCGCAGGGGATGGCAGCGCTCATCACGGGCCTGCCGTTCGCGAAGTCGATGACCTGGGGTCACGGCACCCTGGCGTTCGGACGTCCGCTGCATGGGATCGTCGTCACCTACGCAGGAAGCGCGGTGGAGGGGGAGGCCCACGGCATCCCGTTCACCTCGATGACGCTGGGGCACCGCCTCGCCGAGGGCGTGGTGGAGGTCTCTGGATCCGAGAGCTGGCTCGCTGGCCTGCGCACCCGCTGGGTGGAGCCCGACCTGGAGGTCCGCAAAGCCCGCATCCAGCATTTGCTGGATGACACGGCAGCTTCGCTGGGTGCCGATCGGGTGGTGGATCCGGCGCTGCTGGAGGAGGTCACTCAGCTCGTGGAGTGGCCTACCGCCGTGGTGGGCGTGTTTGACCCGGAGCTGCTTTCGCTGCCCTCCAAGCTGCTGGTCACGTCGATGAAGGTCAACCAGCGCTACTTCGCTGTGCACCAGGGCGGCGTGCTCACCAACCGCTTCGTGGTGATCGCGAACAACCCGGGCGCCGATCCTGAGGTGGTGGCTGAGGGCAACGCGCGCGTGCTTCGCGCGAGGTTCCACGACGCGCGCTTCTTCTTGCACGAAGACCAACAGATCCGCCTGGAGCTGCACGGTGGCAAGCTCGCTGCCATGCGCTGGATTCGTGGCCTCGGCACGATGTCCGACAAGCAGGTACGGCTCGGTGTGCTCGGTGCGGCCCTGGCAACGTGGACCGGCGCGAACGCGGACGCCGTCGAGCGGGCTGCTGAGCTCTGCAAGTGCGACCTCACCACGCTGATGGTGGGCGAGTTCCCCGACCTTCAAGGGCACATGGGCGGACTCTACGCAAAGGCCCAAGGCGAGTCGGCTGCTGTGGCTTCGGCGATTGAGGAGCACTGGCAGCCTAAGGGTGCCGACGACGCCGTTGCCGCGTCTCCCGAGGGCGCTGCGCTGGCGCTGGCCGAGCGCCTCGACACCCTGGTGGGGTGCTTTGGCATCGGTCTCGAGCCCACGGGCGGCGGTGACCCCCAAGGCCTTCGTCGCGCTGCCGTGGGCGTGTTGCGCACGGTGTTCGGCCATGGGCTTCGCGGCACACTTCGGCCGTGGATCTCCCAGGCGGTCCAGGTGTTCCACGCAGCGGCGCTGGAAGGGGCCTACGAGGGCTGGCTGAAGGCGCGTGGGGAGGGCGAAGCTCCGCGCGACGCCGAGGGCCTCGTCCAGACGTTGCTCACCTTCGTGATGGCACGGTTCGAGGCCCTGTCGGTGGGTGAGGGGGCGTCGCCGGATCTCGTGGCCTCGGTGGTGGCGACCGTCGATCCCGCGACGCTCGACCTCATGATCCTTCGAGCGAAGCTTCAGGCCGTGCTCCAGGCCTCGGGCTCTTCCGAGTTTTCCTTGGTGCTTCAGACCTTCAAGCGAGTTCTCAACATCTTGGGAGATGAGCGGCTAGCGATGCCGACTCTCGACCGTTGCACCACGCCCAGTGAGGCGGCACTGTGGGTGGCGCTGGAGCGTGTCGACGCTGAGGTCCAGGGCGCGTCCGAGGTGCTCGACTTCGGCGGGGCGCTCGCTGCAGCGCTGTCGCTGCGGGGACCGGTCGAGGACTTCTTCGAGGCGGTCATGGTCAACGACGACGATCCGGAAGTGCGAGCCACGCGGAGGGGCTTGCTGTCAGGCGTGGCGAGCGTGTTCCTGCGCATCGCCGACTTCTCCAAGATCTCCACCCGCCAAGGAGCGACGCCGTGACCGCCTGGACCTTCGACTTCCGCGACGACGCGGTCCCTGCGGACCAGCGGCGCGCCCGGCTGGGAGGGAAGGGCGCGGGCCTCGTGGAGATGACCCGCCTGGGCATCCCGGTTCCCCCGGGCTTCACGATCACCACCGACGCGTGCATCTGGTTCTTCGCGCACGGGCGATCCTGGCCCGAGGGTCTCGCCGATCAGCTCGGCAAGTCGATCGAGGAGCTGGAGCGCACCGCGGGTCGGGGATTTGGCGACGTGAGGTCGCCCCTGCTGGTGTCGGTGCGGTCGGGGTCGCCGGTCTCCATGCCGGGCATGATGGAGACCGTGCTCAACATCGGCCTCAACGATGCCACCGTGGAAGGGCTGGCCGAGCAGAGCGGCAACGCATGGTTCGCGTGGGACGCCTACCGTCGCCTCGTGCTGATGTTCGGGGACGTGGTGCGTGAGATCAGCTGGGCGCTGCTCCAGCGGGCCGAGTCCACCGTGCTGGCCGGGCGGGAGGTCGACGATCTCTCCGTGGACGAGCTCAAGGTGCTCGTGCGGAAGCTGCTCGCCGTGCACGCCGAGCACGGTGCGCCCTTCCCCCAGAATCCCCGCGAGCAGCTCGACCTTGCGATCGATGCCGTGTTCAAGAGCTACCACAGCGCCAAGGCCCGCTACTACCGCGCCACCCAGGGCATCCCCGACGACACGGGCACGGCCGTGAACGTGCAGGCGATGGTGTTTGGCAACATGGGGGAAGGCTCCGGCACGGGTGTGGCCTTCACGCGCAATCCGAAGACCGGTGCCTCGGGCCTGTTCGGCGAGTGGCTGCCCAATGCCCAAGGCGAGGATGTGGTCGCCGGCACCCGCACGCCCCAGCCGATCAACGAGGCTGGCAAGGCGGAGTCCGAGGGGGTCACCCTCGAGGATGCGATGCCCGAGGCCTACGCCGAGCTGCTGCGCCTGCGCGATGTGCTGGAGTCGCACTACGGCGACATGCAGGACATCGAGTTCACGATCGAGGCGGGTCGGCTGTGGCTGCTCCAGACGCGCTCTGGAAAGCGCACCGGCCGGGCTGCCGTGCAGATCGTGGTCGACATGGTGAGCGAGGGACGGATCAGCCGGGAAGCCGCGCTGTCTCGGGTGGACCCGAAGGCCCTCGAGACCATGCTGCGGCCCGTGATCGCGCCCGACGCGCAGCGCACCGTGATCGCACGTGGCCTGCCCGCTTCGCCGGGCGCGGCATCGGGCAAGGTGGTGTTCACCTCGCAAGAGGCCCACGAGGCCTCAGAGCGCTCCGAAGCCACGCTGCTCGTGCGCGTCGAGACGAGCCCGGAAGACATCCAAGGTATGACGCTGAGCCAGGGCATCCTCACGGCGCGCGGAGGGCAGACCAGCCACGCCGCCGTCGTGGCGCGTGGCATGGGCAAGCCCTGCATCGTCGGGTGCAACGGCCTGCAAGTCGACATGGCGCGGCAGCTCTTCTACGTCGGCGACACCGTGGTTCGAAAGGGCGACTGGATCACCATCGACGGCGGATCCGGCGAAGTGCTGCTCGGCAAGGTGCCGATGCTCGAGCCCGAGGCCGATGGCGGTTCCATGGCCACGCTGCTCTCGTGGGCCGATGACGTCGCCACGATGCAGGTGCGCGCCAACGCCGACACCGGGGCGGACGCAGCACGTGCGCGTCAGCTCGGCGCTGTGGGCATTGGGCTGTGCAGAACCGAGCACATGTTCTTCCAAGACGCCGCCCTCGCAGCGATGCGTCGGATGCTCGTTGCCGAGGACCCGAAGAGTCGCCAGATCGCGCTGCGCGAGGTGCTGCCGCTGCAGCGCGAGATGTTCGCCGACATCTTCCGCGCGATGGACGGCCTGCCGGTCACGATCCGCCTGCTCGATCCGCCGCTGCACGAGTTCTTGCCGCGTCGCGAAGACGAGATCGCTGAGGTGGCGCACCAGCTCGGGTTCTCGCCCGAGCGCCTGCGTGCGCGGCTGGCCGAGCTCGATGAAGCCAACCCGATGCTCGGCCACCGCGGCGTGCGCCTCGGGATCACGATGCCCGAGGTCTACATCACGCAGGTGCGCGCGATCTTTGAGGCCGCGTGCATGCTCACCCAGAACGGCGTGGACGTGCGTCCCGAGGTGATGATCCCGCTGGTTGCGATGCCCGAGGAGCTGGCGCGCGTGCGCACGCTCGTCGAAGAGGTGGCCACGAAGGTGCAGGCGGAGTTCGGTCAGCGGGTGCCTTACACGGTGGGCACGATGATCGAGCTGCCCCGCGCGGTGTTGCTCGCGGAGACGATCGCGCGCCACGCCGACTTCTTCTCGTTTGGCACCAACGACCTCACGCAGATGACCTACGGGTTCTCCCGCGACGACATGGGGCGGTTCTTCCCTGAGTACCAGCGCACGGGCCTCCTCAAGGACAGCCCGCTCGCCACCTTCGATGTGGAGGGTGTGGGTCAGCTCGTGGCGATGGGCGTGGAGCGTGGCCGCTTGGGCAACCCGGCGCTCAAGCTGGGGGTGTGCGGCGAGCACGGTGGGGATCCTGTCGGCATCGGCTTCTTCCACAAGGTGGGGCTCCACTACGTGAGCTGCTCGCCCTACAGGGTTCCGGTGGCGCGTCTCGCGGCTGCCCACGCTGCGATTGGGCTGCTGTGAGCTTCGGCAGGGTCTGCGTCTACTGTGCGTCCAGCGCGCGCGTAGAGGCCAGGTACGGCGACCGCGCCGAGGCGGTTGGGGCCTCGCTCGCTGCGATGGGCGTGGGCGTGGTGTATGGCGGCGGCAGTGTGGGATTGATGGGGCGCGTGGCGAAGGGCGCCTTGGAGGCAGGCGGTGAGGTGATCGGCGTGCTGCCGGAGCGCCTCGATGCGCTGGAGCTGGGGCACCGCGGACTCACCCGACTGGAGATCGTTCCCGACATGCACACCCGCAAGGCGCGCATGGCCGACCTGGCGGATGCGTTCCTGGCCTTGCCGGGAGGGTGGGGCACCTGGGAGGAGCTGTTCGAGGCCGTCACATGGACCCAGCTCGGCTACCACCGAAAGCCTGTGGGCGTGCTCGACTGGGACGGCTTCTACGCGCCGCTGGCTGCCCTGATGGCCCGTGCGGTGGAAGAGGGCTTTGTGCGCTCCGAGGTGCAGGGCATCCTGTCGTTCGACACGACCCTCGACGGCGTGCTCCACAAGATGGCCTCGATGGACGTTCCACCCATCGAAGCCTGGATCGCTTCGCCGTGAAGCGCAAACCGCGCTAGACCGCCCGGGTTGCATCGCATCGAGCGAGCATGGAGGTTCTCAATGGGCAAGGGCGACCAGCGCACGAAGCGCGGCAAGATCTACGCGGGCAGCTACGGCAAGACGCGCACCAAGGACGGCAAGGCCGCCAACCCCACCGAGAAGAAGTAGGCTCGGCTCACAGGTCCTCCAACGTGGGGGCCTCATCCGTGGCACGCAGGCGCACCACGAAGCGTGCGCCACCGTCCACGCCCTCTTCGCAGCTCACCGTGCCGCCGTGGGCGGTCACGATGTCGTGCACCTGGGCGAGCCCGAGGCCGTGGCCGCCGGCCCGTCCGCGGTGGTCGCCCTCGACGCGCACGTAGCGCTCGAAGATGGCCGCGCGCTGAGCGGCCGGAACACCGAGGCCGTTGTCGCGCACCTCGATCTCGATGGTGCGAGCGGTCTGGCGCACGTCGAGCCACACGCGGCTCTCGACGTCTTCGCGGCGGTACTTGAGTGCGTTGTCGAGCAGGCACGCCAGCGCGTCGCGCAGGGCCACAGGGTCGCCGAGGACCGTGGCGGTGGGGGCCAGATCGGCCTGGAGGTCCACACCGTCCTGCTCGTAGCGCGGCCCCCAGGTGTCGATCAGGTCGAGGAGCACCTCTTCGAGGTCCACGGGCTCGGGTTCGGGCAGCTCGCGCGACTTGGCCGCGTTGAGGACCTCATTGATGCGGCCTGTGAGCCGGTCCACCTCTTGGAGGATGCGATCGGCCATTTGGGTGCGCTGGCGCGTGTCCTTGTAGCTGCCGGTGCCGAGCCCCTCAGCCATCACACGAATGCCTGCGAGCGGCGTCTTCAGTTCGTGGGTGACCCGTGCCGTGAACTCGGCCTGGCGATGCAGGAGCTGCTGGGAGCGCTGGTTCGCCTGTCGCTGAGCCCAGAGGCCGGCGAAGCCCAGCACGATGCACAGGGCCACAGTGACCGCGAGCGGGAGGGCGTCGTCGACGACACTGCTGCCCGCACGGGCGGCGAGAGAGGGGGCCGTGATGCTGGCACGCAGGTGGGTGAGGGACGCCGCGAACGGAACCACCACATCGGAGCGTGCCTGGTCCACCCGGCCTGCGACGGGGCGGCCCGAGAGATCGGTGATGACCACCTCCTGCAAGAAGCCGCTCCCCGACAGGAACGAGGCCAGCAGGACCTCCTGACGGAGCTGCAGCGCGACGCCTCCGGCATCCGATCGGCGCAGGTAGAGCAGGTAAGGAGCGTCGGAGTACTGGTCGAACGTGAACCGAGCCGCCTCGGACGCGGGCCCTCCACCCGTGCGGGTGGCGTTTCGTCCAAGCTCCCTCCACGCCGCGAGCCGCTGCTCGGCACGCGCTGCGAGCTTACGGAGTCGCGACGCGCCCGGGTCACCCGCCATGCGCTCCACCAGGCCCGGCACGAGGAACAGCGTGGCCTCCAGCTCAGGCGCCGGTAGATCGGCGATCTCGATCACGGTGGCCTCTCGAAGACGGCGCGCGCTGAGCGTGTCGCCGACCTCATCGAGCAGGGTGGCGCGCAGCAGCCGTCGAGCCACGCGTCGTGCGACAGGCACCCGAGGGTACGCGCGCAGGGGAGCGGCGTCGTCGAGGTCAAGGGCGTCGAGCGCGTCCAGCGCGGCGTGGGGCTGGCCCGCTTCCCGCAAGAGCTGTGCGGCCTCCATGGTGGCGTACGCCTGCGCGAGGCGGCTCTCGCCCAGACAAGCACGCAGCAGCAGTCCAGGCAGCGCCTCGGAGGTCTGCGCCTGAGCGCGCGCGTCGACAGCGCACGACAGATCGGAGGGGGGATCGACCGTGGGCACCCGAGGGTGGTCGAAGGCCAGCACGTCTCCGGCAGCACCTCGCTGCACATGCCACACATACAGGCCATCGAACCACGGGCGCGTGCGACGCCACTGGCGATCCAGCGCGTCCAGCTCGTCCACAGGCGCCGACGCGTCGGCGAGCATGCCGTCCACCTCGCGGAGCACGCGGTCCTCGAACTCTTGGACCGCCTCGGCGAGCCGCTCTTCGAGCTCGTCGACCATCCGCTGGCGGACTCGGGCATCCCGGTCGAGGATCGAGCGGAACGCCAGCAGCCCGAGCACGACCAGCGCCACGGCCGAAGCCAGGGGCAAGGACGCACGCAGCCGCAGCAACAGGCCCAATCGGTCCCCCGGAGCGCGCCGTCATAGCCCGCCAACGGTCCGCTTGGCTTGACGGAGCGGGCTACCTGGGTGATCGGGGGCCACGCTTGAGCCTTCGCTTTGGAGTTGTGGATGTCGGTCACTTCGCGTCGTCTTGTCCCCGTTGCCCTGATCGTCGGTCTCGTTGCGCTCACCGCGACGACGTTCTCCTGCGACGGTGCGCCTCCCGCTGAGGAGGCCGAAGGGGCCAAGAAGAAGGGCAAGAAGAAGAAGGAGAAGGAGGCGCCGCAGCCGGTGGTCGAGGCCCCCAAGGAGCCGCTCCCCACGCTGCTCGCCACCCAGGCCGTGTTCATCACCGAGAACGGCAAGCCGAAGCCTCAGCCCGCCACCCTCGTGCTGCTGCGCAACCAGGGCGAGAGCTGGTTCCGCAGTGAGATCGTCGACCCCGACAGCAACGTGTTCCACAAGGCGATGGCTTGGCGGGATGGCATCGTCACCATCGGCGCGATGAAGGCCGCGATCAAGCACTGGAAGCGCGGCCCCGACGGCGCATGGGCGGGCACCACCCTGTGGGAGAAGTCCTGGGGCGGCAAGTTCGACCGTCTGCGCGACCTCGAGGTCGGCGACGTGGATGGCGACGGCAAGGAAGACCTGGTGATCGCCACCCACGACCAGGGCGTCGTGGCGGTAGGTCGTGAGGGCGCAGATGGCACCTGGGCGTTTGTCGAGATGGACCAGAAGGCCGACACGTTCGTGCACGAGATCGAGATCGGCGACGTGGATGGGGATGGCAAGGCCGAGTTTTACGCCACGCCCTCGGGTCGCAACCGCGCCAGCGGCGAGTCGCAGCCCGGCTCGGTCTACCGCTACGACGTGAGCGGCAGCACCTTCGCGTCCACCGAGGTGGTGGCGTTTACCGAGAGCCACGCCAAGGAGATCCTGGTGGCGGATGTGGATGGCAACGGCACCGACGAGCTCTACGTTGTGCGCGAGGCCCACAAGGTGAAGGAGAACGGCACCACTCAGCGCGTTGATCCGGTGCGCATCGTGCAGTTCGTGAAGGATGGCAAGGCCTGGAAGCAGACCGTGGTGGCCACCCTCGACGACGATCAGTGCCGTTTCCTCCTGCCCGGCGACGTGGACCACGACGGCAAGCTCGACCTGGTGGCTGCGGGCTTCAAGAGCGGCCTGTGGGTGCTGCGCCGCAACGACGACGGCACCTTCGCGTCCACCCTCATCGACAAGGACTCCGGCGGCTTCGAGCACGCCACCCACATCGCGGACCTCAACGGTGACGGGAAGGCCGAGATCTACGTGGGCGCCGACGAGCAGAAGAGCTTCCGGCGCT
>CAYNFK010000004.1:0-95279 GCA_964396405.1 uncultured Enterobacteriaceae bacterium | reverse complement strand
CGACCTCGTAGTCGAACTCGTTGGCGATCAGCGTGGCCGTGTCGAGGTCGAGCACATCGTTGACGGTGACCAGGCTGCCCATCTCCATGAGCTTCTTGATCAGCACGGGCGCCTTGAGCGACAGCTCATGCGCGAGCTGGCCGACGGAGACGGTGCCGTCGATGCGGACCTTACGCTTCGCCGCCTTCGGCTGCGGACTGGTGGAGGCCACGGCCCCCTTCTTCTTGCGGCGCTTGGGGCGAAGGGCCCAGTTCATCCCCTCATCGACCGCCACACGACCGCGACGAGCGCGCCGCGCATCGGCCTCGCTGGAGACGACGGCGGGCGGCGTGAAGGTGCGACGACCATCCCCCGAGCGGGGCGAAGCGGGCGCTGCGGCGGCGGCGGCATTGGCCTGGATGTCGCGCTGCTGACGCGCGCGGAATGCGGCCGGGTTGGAAGGATCGTAGCCGGGCGGGGGCACGACCACCGCGGAGCCGAGGCCCTGGAAGCGCGGACGCACAGGCACGACCGGCGTTGCCGGCGCGGCAGCGACCGGCGCGGCGGCGACCGGCGCGGACTCAGCGGCCGCAGGAGGCGCTTCGACCACGTCGACCACGGGAGGAGCCGCGACCACCGCGGTGGGCTCGGGCACGGGGGCCGCGGTGGGCGCTTCGACCACCGGCGCGGCGGCCACGACCACAGGCTCGGGCGCGACCACCACCTCGGGAACGGGTGCGGGCGTGGGCTCCTGGACGGGCGCGGGCATCGGCTCAGGTGCTGCAGCCACAGGCGGCGCCACCGGGGCGCGCTCCATGACGCTGGGCCCAGGGCGACGAAGGACGGGCTGCTTCTCGACGACCGGAGGCGCTTCCACCACGGGCTCTTCGACGCGGGCCGCGCGCCGCAGAACGACCGCCTTCTTGGCGGTGGCCGGCGCGGGGGCTGGCTCCGGCGTGCTACGCGCAGCAGCATCACCCGGACGACGGCGAACCGTGTCCGAGCTCGTAACGCGCTCGATCCCGACCTTGTTCTTCGACATGCGATCCTTCGTCCGTACACGCTGGCAATAGACCACAGCCAGGGACTGGGACCCTGTCGACGTCGCACTCCGTCCGTCGGAGTGTGCGGCGACCTGTCAGCGCGGCCACACCTAACCCGCGGCGACCAAGCGCCGCAACCACCGACGGGCCGACCGCGTCGACCCCACCGTGGTGAGCCCGACAGCAGCCAGCGGACCACGACCAACCCGCGCCCCCAGCTGCTCCGCGGTCCAGGGTGAAGGAATGAACTCGGCCTCCTCCCCTGCTGACTCGATGCGCTCTACGGTGCGCTCCGCCGCATCCGAGGCCACCACCACCAGGTCGACCTTGCCCGAGAGCAACGCCTCAGACAGGCGCTCTTGGCCACCGATCAACGCGCCCGCAGCGGCCGCGATCGACAGCCCGTCGAGAGCGCTTCGTGCAATGCTCGCACGAATCTCGGCCACCAGTGCCACCGGGTCGACATTCACGCCGAGCGCCGACTCCACCACGCCCTTTCGACGCACCAGCTGTCGCAGGCGCTCTTGCTCGGGCAGGATCCACGCGCCACGACCCGGAAGCGTAGCCTTCGGGTCGGGCACCACCTCGCCGTCGGGGCCGACGACGAGGCGCAGCAGATCGTCACGCGGGTGCTCGTCGCGTCCCACCAAGCAGGTGCGAACGGCGCCCACGTGCTTCGGGCCCTGGTCCTCAGGCCTCGTCGGGGAGGGCCTCTTCATCGGCAGCAGCCTCGTTCTCGGTAGGCGTAGCGGACGTGTCGGGCTCGGGCTCAGGGACGAGCGAGCGACGCTCGGCCTCTTCCATGATCAGCGACTCGACGACCTGGTCGGCCGCCTCCACCAGCGAGGTGGCGTCTTCCGCCGACAGGTCGAGCATCTCAGCGACCTCGTGGACCTCGGCATCGGCCAGTTCCTGAGCCGACAGGAAGCCCTGGCGCACCAAGTGCTCGATCATGTCGTCATCGAGGCCCTGGATGCGGGAGAGCTCGTTGTAGGCACCATCGAGCTGCTGCGTGTGCTTGGACTCGGCCGTGATGTCGAGACGCCAGCCCACCAGCTGAGAGGCGAGGCGCACGTTCTGGCCGCGACGACCAATCGCCTTCGCGAGCTGATCGTCCGGTACGATGAGCTCCATCGCGTGACGGGCCTCATCGATGTAGACGCGCGCCACGTTCGCCGGTGCGATGGCGTGCACCACGAAGCGCGCCGCCTCCGGGTGCCAGGGGATGATGTCGACCGCTTCGCCGCGGCACTCGTTGACCACGGCCTGCACGCGGGAGCCCTTGAGGCCCACGCAGGCGCCGACCGGATCCACATCCGGATCCACCGACGACACGGCGATCTTCGCGCGGTGACCCGGCTCACGGGCACACGTCTCGATGCGCACGATGCCCTCGTAGATCTCAGGCACCTCCATCTCGAACAGCTTCATCAGCAGGCCAGGGTGGGTACGAGACAGCACGACCTGCGGGGTGCGCGTGGCCTTGTTGATGTCGAGCACGTAGGCCTGGATGCGATCGCCGGGACGGTAGGTCTCGGTGAGGACCTGCTCGCGGCGGGGCAGGATGGCCTCGGCGCGGTTGAGATCGACGATGATGTTGCCCTTCTCGAACCGGCGCACGATGCCGGTGATCAGCTCGCCCTTGCGGTCCTTGAACTCGTTGAACGTGAGCTCGCGCTCGGCGTCGCGAAGCTTCTGGATGATGACCTGCTTGGCGGTCTGCGCGGCGATACGACCGAGCTCATCGGCCTGCACCTCCAGGCGGAAGCCCAGCGAGTCACCCACGAGGACCTCAGGGTCGTGCTCGCGTGCGTCTTCGAGGAGGATCTCCTTCTCGTCGTCTTCGATCGCCTCGACGACGACGCGGTACTCGTAGATGTCGACCTCACCCGCATCCTCGTCGTACTGGGCCTCGATGTCTCGGTTCATGCCGAAGACACGTCGGGCTGCAGCCTCGACCGCCGACTCCACGATCTCGACGACCGTGTCTCGGGGGATGTTCTTCTCGTGGTGGATCGCGTCGACCAGCTTGGCGAGATCGCTGGTGATCATGGTTCCTCCTGGGGGTTGATGGTGGCCTCGTTGCCCTCGGCAATCGGGGGCAGGCCAGCGGCGAGTGTTTGGTAGGTCTCAAGATCGAGCAAGAGATGGGCAGCCTCGATGCAGGCATGCGGAACGCGGTGCAGCTGGCCATCGACCTCGATGCACACGTCCTCCCCTTCGACGCCGCGGAGCGTACCGGTCCAGCGGCGACGGGGAAGGCCCTCTTCAGCGCGAAGGCGGGCACGGAAGCCCACAAAGCGACGAAAGTCGACGAGGCGCTGCAGGGGACGCTCGATGCCCGGGCTGCTGACCTCGAGATCATAGGCCGTCTCGATGAGATCGGCCTCATCGAGCGCAGGCCCCACGCGCCGACTCACGCCCGCGCAGTCGCCCGCGCCCACGCCACCCGGCTTGTCGATCGACAGGCGCAGCGTGCCTCGGCGCGCCACGACCCACTCCACGGCGATCAGCTCGTAGCCCAACCGCGCAACGGTGGGCTCCAGCAGTTCGCGAATGCGGAGTTGGAGCTCGCGGGAAGACATGGGATCCAAAAAAAAACGGAGAGCAGGCCACCGGCCGGCTCCCCGAGATGGGGGCGCGTCGATTGTCGGGCGCGTTTAACGCAGGGCCGACTTTTCGGCCACCCAGCGCGCCCGCGCCAAGCCCGAGAACCCTTTAGCGACCGAGCTTTCGCGTGGCCTCACGCGCAGCGTCGGAGCCGGCGAAGTTTCGCACCACGCCCTCGTAGAACGTCTTCGCATCCGACGCGCGCCCCATGCCATCAAAACACTCCCCGATACGCAGCATCGCCCAGGGTGCCCACGTGGACTTCGCCGAGCGGTCGGTGATGACCTGAAAGGCGCGTGCCGCTTCACGCCACTTTCCCTCGTTGAACCAGGTCTCGGCGAGGCGGTACTGGGCTTCGGTGGCGCGGGCGTGATCGGGATCCTCACGCAGCAGCGCCTCGAGCATCGCACGCGCAGCGGCCTGCTGGCCCTCGGTGATGCGGGTGGCTGCGAGCGCGAGGCGCTCCTCGTACGATCCTGGCGCGGGTACCCCTTCGGATGCTGGCAGCGGCGCGGTCTCCGGCGCTGTGACCACACCGTCGACCCGGGGCGGCGGCGGGGGCTGCACCCCGAGAAGACGCTCCACCTGAGCGAGGCGCGCCTCGGCGTGCAGCGTTCGGCGCTCTTGATCGAGCTGCACCTGGTCGAAGTCGGCGCGGAGCTGGTCGGTGGCGAAGCGCACCTCCTCCACGGCGCCGCGGAGGGCGGCGATCTCCGTGGCAAAGGCCTCCACCGACTGGCGTCCGGCAGCTCGGTCGAGCCCCAGATCGCGCAGGGTGCTCTCCAGCGCCGCGAGCCGATCTTCCATGCGGCCCACGGACGTCTCGGCGGCCTGGGCGCGCTGCGATGCGACCTCGAACCCAGCCTGCAGCGGTGCCACTGAGGCCTTGGACGCGAAGCATCCGCCTGCCACACACCACACTGCCAACGCCAACGACCGCATGCCCTGTCTCCTGCTCTCAGCTCTCGCCGCGTCACCGTCTTAACGTCACGCTCCCTCCCCGCCCCCCTGGCCGACGCGCTCTCGAAGATGATCTCGCATCGACACCACGCCGACGACTCCGAGGCCCACTCCCAGGACCCCCATGAGGCCCGATGCGACGTGCACGTCAGCGTGCCAGGCCCATGCGAGCCCAACGGCCTGCCACGCGGCCAAGAGCAGCTCCGACCTCCCCGTGCCCCTCACCGCAGCACGGTAGCTGGAGTGGCGGACGTCGCCTTCCTTGGGCGTGCGCTCAAAAGGAAGCGCCGACGACGACCAGCCAGCCCACACTGCGCGGCTCTGCGCCACACAGAGGCCGGCACCGAGCGCCAACACCGTGGGCAGCTCGATCAGGCGCCGCAGGGTGTGTCCGCTCCGCGCTCGGACGATCGCGACAGCGTACGCGAGCAGGAGCGGCAGCACCGCGGCGAGTCCGACCACGCCGACCGGGCCCCGCGGCAGACTTGTTGGGCCCGCGGCGGCAGCGACCAGCGGGGACAGCAGGGCCAGGCCTAGGGTGCTGACGTAGCCGAGGTTCCCGAGCAGGTGGGTGGTGGCCTCCATTCTCACCCGCAGCGGCACGGGTGCGCGCCACACGGCGGGCAACAGGCGCCGCGCAACCTGGATGCCCCCTGCAGCCCATCGAAACTGCTGGGCGCGAAAGGCGGCCATGCGGCGCGGCAGCTCGGCGGGCACCACGACGTCATCGAGGTAGACGATGGACTGGCCGCTGAGCCAGGCGCGGTAGGACAGATCGAGGTCCTCCACCAAGGTGTCCGAGCGCCATCCCCCTGCCCGCTCGATGGCGTCCTTGCGCCACGCACCGGCGGTGCCGTTGAAGTTGAACCACAGCCCCGCCCTCGACCGTCCACGGTGCTCCAGCACGAAGTGGGCGTCCAGAAGCGTGCCCTGGGAGCGCGTGAGCCAGCTGTCGCCGAGGTTTCGGTGACCCCACCGAGCCTGCGCGCACGCCACCCCGGGGCCCAGGGCCCCCACCAAGCGCTCGACCAGATCGACCTGCGGCACAAAGTCGGCGTCGAGGAGCAGGACCACCTCGCCCTTCGCGGACCTGAGGCCTTCGCCCAGCGCGCCTGCTTTGAACCCGCTGCGCGTGG
This sequence comes from uncultured Enterobacteriaceae bacterium, assembly GCA_964396405.1. GTDB lineage: Bacteria > Myxococcota_A > UBA796 > UBA796 > JACKEO01. The sequence continues at coordinate 89,551 of CAYNFK010000004.1, read as the reverse complement.
CGCGTCGCACCACCTCCACCGCCGTTCCCGCGGCCCGCGCTTCGTCCGCTGCAAGGTCGACCGATGCACGCGTGCTGTCGGTGGAGTCATCGAGCACCTGCAGCTCGAACCGATCGCGTGGCCACCGAAGACCGGCGGCCGCCGCGATGACGCGTGCAGCCACGGCGCGCTCATTGAACAGCGGGATCTGCACGGTCACGAACGGGGTGTCGGACGTGCGCGCCAAGTTCGGCGCCGAGCGCAAGGCCCAGGCCGCCAACATCACGCGATGAACACCCAGGCCGGCCACGGCCGCGAGCAACAGCACCCAGCCGCCGATCACACCGAAGCGGACCAGATCAGACACCGCTGGTGCCTGGTCCGGATGGCAGGGATCCGGCAGCGCGGCGACCGATCCCATGCGGAGGGGTTCCCGCGACCGGCCACGGGGTGTACGCTACCCGTGCTGATGGGTTCGACAACCGGATGACCATTGCGTGCCTCCCTCGCCAGAACAACCAGGGATTCGTCCCTCACCGTGGTGTGCACACCCTCTTCGGAGGGGAGCCTAAAGCGGTGACATGAAGCCCACCTCCTGATCCATCAGGGGGGCCTCGGGATCCGAACGGCCTAAGCAGCACCGGCACCCCCACTCGGGGGTGCCGGCCTCCCTCCCGCGGGCGGGGGCACGATCGTGCGGACGTTAGTCCGGGTTGCGGAAGAACGTGGGGATGTCGTAGTCGTGGTGGGGATCAATCCCCGAGGCCAGCTCGCGACCGCGGTTGCGACCGCCGGCTGCCGCTGCCGCGCGGGGGAACGCGCGCTCGGCCATCACGCGCTCCAGGCTCGCGGGGCTCGCCATCGAGCGGGCGTCCTCGAAGCCCGTGGCGATCACGGTGACCCGCACCTCGCCCACCATCGACTCGTCCATCACCCAGCCGAAGATCACGCGCGCATCCTCATGCGCTTCGTCGTGGATCAGCGTGAGCGCCTCGTGGGCCTCGTAGAGCGCGAGATCGGGGCCGCCGGTGATGTTGACGAGCACGCTCGTGGCACCCACGATGCTCACGTCATCGAGCAGCGGAGACGACACCGCCAGCTGCGCAGCCTCGACGGCCTTGTGGTCGCCGCGCGCGGTGCCCACGCCCATCAGGGCCACGCCCTTGCCCGACATCGTGGCACGCACGTCCGCGAAGTCGACGTTGATCTCACCGTGGTGGTTGATGAGGTCGCTCACACCCTTCACCGCCGACATCAGCACGTTGTCGGCGATGCGGAACGCATCGCGCATGCCGGTGCGCTCGTTGGCCAGGCTGATCAGCTTCTGGTTCGGGATGGTGATCAGGGTGTCGACGTTCGCAGACATCGCTTCGATGCCCTCCTGCGCCTGGCGACGCCGGTGCTTGCCCTCAAACGCGAAGGGCCGCGTGACCACGCCGACACAGAGCGCGCCGCACTCACGAGCAACTTGGGCCACCACCGGAGCCGCACCCGTGCCCGTGCCGCCGCCCATGCCTGCCGTGACGAAGACCATGTCGGCCCCCACCACCAGCTCGGCGATGCGGTCGCGGTCTTCCTGAGCAGCCTCACGACCCACCTCGGGGTTGGCACCGGCACCCAGGCCCTTCGTGAGCTGCGCGCCCAGCTGGAAGCGACGCGGCGCGAGGCTGCGCCGCAGGTCCTGCGCGTCGGTGTTCATCGCGATGAACTCGACACCCGTGAGGCCGGCTGCGATCATGGTGTTGATGGCGTTCCCGCCGGCTCCACCTACGCCGATCACCTTGATGCGAGCGCCGGTGGGAATGTCGTCGTCGGCAAGCTCAATCATCACGAACCTCCAGGGGGGCAAAAACGGGGCAGTAGAGGGCAACACGGGGTCATGAAAGCGGAAAGAAGCAGCAGGCTAGGGTGCCAGAAAGGGCAGCGTGGCCGGATCGACAGCCGCGCTGAGGGTCTCAACAGGACGAACGATGGCCACCCGGGTGGCGCCAAGATCCACATGAACCGCCTGCGAGAGGTCGACCGCGCTGCGGGCGATCAGAGCTTCCAGGCGCGCGAGCTGACGACCGTAGTTGCCCACAGCGAACAGGATCTCCGCGGCCGGTCGGGAAGCGGTGCCGCCGCGCGAGCGCACGGTGAAGCCCCGCGTGCGGTGGAAGGCCACCTCGGAGACTTGGCGCTCATCGAGGATCTGACGGCGGGATAGCTCCCGAAGCAGCCACACGGCATCCTGCACCACGGCGCCGGGCAGGCCGGCGTGCGCATCGTTCAAGGCCAGGTCGATGCCGTTGAGGATGGGGTGATCCAGATCGCCCGGCTCGGCACGGGCAAACACGGTGCCCTCAGAGGAGACCGCGTAGAGCCCGCCGCCGTAAGCGAGCAGGGCCACCACATCGTGCTCCTCGACCGACACCACTAAGCGGTTCGGGAACTCCCGCGTGACGGCTGCGTGCCGCACCCACGGATGGCGCTCTACCTGCTCGGCCACGGCCGCCGGAGACACGCCCCACAGGGTGGTGCCATTGCGCACGTGGACCAGGTGCCGAAGCTCGGCCTCCCCTGCCCGCTCCGCACCCTCGAACACGATGTGCTCCACGAGCATGCGATCGGGCCGCAGCGCCAGCAGAGCCAGCGCGAGCAGCACGAGGGCAACAGCCACAGGGAGTGCGAAGCGGTTCATGGGTGCATCTTGTCGTGCGTGACAACGGGGATGCTGTCGGGCGCAGACGGGGGGAAGGGATGGACGACCGTACTCCAGTCCCCGTGACATTTCAAGCGGGCGCGTGAACCAGGACTTCATCGCCCGCGAGACCCCTGCTCATCACCGGCGTTTGCTGGTCGGTTCGGGCCGCATCCATCGAACGAAATTCCGCGGGTTCGCATGCATCGAACACGGCGCATGGCGCGCACACCCGCACCGAACGCTCAGCGAGCGTGGTCGCGCGACGCCCCCATGAGGATCTTTTCCACCAACGCCTCGAAGGAGACCCCGGTGGCGGCCGCCGCCATGGGGGACAGACTGGTCGCGGTCATGCCGGGGATCGTGTTGATCTCCAGGAACACCGGCACACCATCGCTGCGCACCATGAAGTCAGCGCGCGCGAGTCCACGGCAGCCCAGCCTTGCATACACGGCAGCCGCTGCCGCCTGCGCAGCCAGCGTGGTGCTCGCTGGCAGCTCGGCCGGACAGACGTAGCGGGTGCGGCCTTTCTGGTACTTGGCCTCGAAGTCGAAGAAACCCGAGTCGGGCACGATCTGGACGACGGGCAACGGAACGCCGTCCACCACGGCCACCGTGATCTCCCCGCCTTCAATCAGCTCTTCCGCGAGCACCGACGGACCTTCTGCGACGGCCAGCGCCAGCGCGTCGGCCCAAGCAGCGGCCTCACGTACGATCACCGTGCCGATGGTGGATCCGCCATCGATCGGCTTGAGGATCATCGGGCCGCCGAGATCCGGCATCGTGGATCCGGCATGCACCAGCGTATCGCGCGCCAGCACCACGCCGGGGAGGTCGGCGACCATGCGCTTGGTGACCGCCTTGTCCATCGCCATCGCACTCGCACGAACCCCCGACCCCGTGTACGGGATGCCCAGCACCTCCAGCAGCCCCTGCACACACCCGTCTTCACCGTAGCGCCCGTGCAGGGCGATGAACGCTGCGCCGACCTGCGCAGACACCAGCTGCGCGGCCAGGTCGGCACCCACATCGATGCCCACGGCGTCCCAGCCCCGGGCCTGGAGCGCACCCAGCACCGCCGCGCCCGATGTGAGCGAGATCGGCCGCTCCGACGACATGCCGCCCATCAGCACTGCCACGCGCACGTTCTTGTCGATCACGAGGGCCTCCCGAGCCAAGTCATTCGATCGGCCAGCGCTACGCCACGCTGCGCCTGCACCCGCTCCACAACCGACCTCGCAAGGAGCTGGAGGTCGCGCGCAGTGGCGTCGCCGAGGTTCACGAGCATGGCCGGCGCCGAGGTGGGCAACAAGACCCCGCGCAGCCGCGTGCCCGCGAGGGTGGCCTCTCGGATCGCGGACGTGGGGTCGGCGTCATGCGGACCTGTGAACCAGCCCTGCACCGCAGGCACGTGTGGGGGGCGCGCGTCGACGCTGGCGCGAAGGCGGATCGCGGTGAGAATGGTGGATCCCCACGGGCCGGCGTCGGCCAGCGCAACCTCCTTCTCGGCGCCGCGGCCCACGGCGCGCACGCGATCCACCCAAGGCTCCCAGCCCGTGTCGCTCACGACGCTCCCGCCGACCGTGCCCGGCGCGAAGCGCAGCCGCTCACCGGCACCGCCCATCAGGGGCGCGATGCGAGCCAGCGGCGTGGCGGCACCGACCCACGTGCCCTCGTCGGTGTGCTCGATGCGGCAGAAGTCGAGCCCGAGGCGAATGACCGCACCCGCGAGGCCCCCGTCACGGACCACGGTGCGCGTTCCTCCACCCAGCACGGTCCGCGACCAGCCGGCTTCGCGACAGCCGGCAATCGTGTCGGCCAGCGCCTCGGCGCGGTGCACCACGATGTAGGCATCGCAGGGTCCCCCCACCCTCCATGGAAGGTGGCGTGCCAGGGGCTCCCCTTCCCTCACCACCACGCCGTCCGGCCAGCTCACGTGGTGGCTCCAAGGCGCGCGAGCAGCTGGGGCCCCACCCGGTTGACATCGCCCGCCCCGAGCAGGATCACCAAGTCGCCCGGCTCCACGAACTCCACGAGCCGCTCCACCATCGCATCCAGGTCGTCGATGGACTCGGCCGTGCGATGACCGCGCTCGCGAAGCGCCCGCGCCAACGCCACGTGGTCGATGCCCTCGATGGGCTCCTCACCCGCTCGGTAGATCGGGCACACGAAGACCTGGTCCGCGTGGGTGAATGCGCCGCAGAAAGCGTCGAACAAGGCCTCCACGCGGGTGAACCGGTGTGGCTGAAACACGGCCACGATGCGGCGGTCGCGAAAGCCGCCCTCGGCCGCCGCCAGCGTGGCCTCGATCTCGACCGGATGGTGGCCGTAGTCGTCGATCACCCGCACACCACCGACCTCACCGAGTGGTGTGAAGCGGCGCTGAACACCCGAGAATCCGTGCAGCGCTCCCTGAACCACGTCGAACGGGACCCCAAGCTCAAGAGCGACGGCCACCGCACCCACCGCGTTGGTGACGTTGTGCGTGCCCGGCATGCCGAGCGTGATCGCGCCGAGCTCCACGCCCTGACGCCACACCCGGAACGTGGTGTTCATGCCGTCCTGCTCCACCACCTGACCCCGCACATCCGCGTGGCGGGCCTGCCCGTAGGTGACCACGCGCCGCCCCAGGCGCGGCACCATCGCAGCCACCACTGGGTGGTCGACGCAGAGCACCGAGAAGCCGAAGAAGGGCACCTTCCCAGCAAACTGCACGAAGGCGTCCACGAGCGCTTCGAACGTGCCGTAGTGGTCGAGGTGCTCGGCGTCGATGTTGGTGACGAGCGCCACGGTGGGCGACAAGAGGTTGAAGCTGCCGTCGGACTCGTCGGCCTCGGCCACGAGCCACTGGCCGCGCCCCAGACGGGCGTTCGTGCCGCCCAGGTTGTCGAGTCGGCCGCCGATCACGACGGTGGGATCCAGGCCGCCGGCAGCCAGGCAGGTGGCGACCATCGAGGTGGTGGTGGTCTTCCCGTGGCTGCCTGCGACCGCCACGCCGTCGCGCAACCTCATCAGCTCGGCGAGCATCTCGGCCCGCGGGATGACCGGCGTGCCCCGCGCAATGGCGCCGGCGATCTCTGGGTTGGATGCGGCGACCGCCGTGGAGCGCACCACCACGTCGGCATCGCCGAGGTTGGACTCCGCATGCCCGATGTGCACGACGGCGCCGAGCGAACGAAGGCGCGCAATCGCGGCTCCCTCCTTCATGTCGGAACCGCTCACGCCGAAGCCCAGCGTGAGCAGCACCTCGGCGATGCCGCTCATGCCGATGCCGCCGATGCCCACGAAGTGGATGGTGCGAACGATGCCTCGAAACACCCTCAGCCTCCAGCCGCCGTCGCAGGCTCTTCCGCCTCCACCCCGATGCGGAGCAGCAGCGCTATCATCATGACGTAGACGATGACCGCCGACGGGCCGTACGACAGCAGCGGCAGCACGAGGCCCTTGGGGGGCATCCACCCCACCACCACGCCGAGGTTCACCACAGCCTGAGCGCCAAGCACCGCCACGATGCAGCTGGCGAGCAGCGTGTCGTGCAGGCTTCGCGCCCGGGTGGCGATGCGCGTGCCGCGCACCAGGATCGTGACCAACAGTCCGATCACAGCGAGCCACCCCACCACACCCAGCTCTTCGACGATCACCGCGCTGATCATGTCAGTGTGGGCCTCGGGCAGAAACCCGAGCTGGGCGACACCCTCGCCCAGACCACGGCCGTCGGGACCACCCACCCCCATCGCCACCCAGCCCTGGATCACCTGAAAGCCCGTGTCGTCGGGGTCGAGGAACGGATCGAGGAAAGAGACCAGGCGCTTCATGCGGTACGGCTCGATGGCCACGAGAACGCCGACGCCCGCGGCCACGAGTCCCACCATGGCAGCGACCCAGCGCCACGCGAGGCCCGCCACGAAGAACGTCACACCCGCCACGCCGGTGAGGAGGGCCGACGCGCCGAGATCCTTCTGCAGGATCGCCCCGGCGAGCAGCGGCACGTAGAAGCACAGGGCGGGCACCAGCACCACGCGGATGACGTCCTGGATGTGTCCTTCGTGCTGCGCCAGCTGGTCGGCCAGGATCATCGCGAGGGCGAGCTTAGCGAACTCCGAGGGCTGGAAGTTCATCACCCCCAGGTAAATCCAGCGCGTGGCTCCGTTCACCGTGACACCGAGCGGCGAGAACACCGCGAACATCGTGAGCATGGCGAGGATGAACGCGGGCATGGCCAGGCGGCGCACCTGCTTCCAGTCGGCCCACAGCAGGTAAGCGCCGGCGGCGGTCCCGAGGCAGATGCCCACCACCTGCCGCACGGCAAATGCCGTCGATGGCTGACGAAGGCGCTCGGCCATCGGCGCGCTCGCCGAGAAGATCATGACCACGCCAAACGCGGCCAGGATCACGGCAGCGCCGAGCAACCAAGGGTCGAGTCCGCTGCGGACCACCGCGACAGGCGGGTGGGCAGCCGTGGCATCACCGGGATCGGAAGACCCCGACGGGAAAGGCATGGCACTCATTCCGACCCCTCCTGGGCCAGACGTGCGAAGGTCTGGCCCCGGTGTTCAAAGTTTCTGAACGCATCAAAGCTTGCTGCTGCCGGAGAGAGCAGCACCGCGTCCCCAGGCAGGGCCAACGCACGCGCGCGGAGCACCGCGTCCTCAAGCGACCCCACCCGCTCCACCGCGACGCCAAGCGCCTCGAGCTCGCTCGCCATCGCACCGCCCGATCCGCCAAAGCACAGGACCGCACGGTGCCTTCCGAGCAGCGGGGCCAGCGGAGCCAGCGACTCACCCTTTGCTTGACCACCGAGCAGCACCACCGCTGAACGATCGAGGCCGCCCACGCCGACCCGGGTGGACTCCACGTTGGTGGCCTTGCTGTCGTCGATCCACCGGACGCCTCCTGCGTCGTGAACCACCTGCATCCGGTGCGGCAACGAGGTCAGCGCCCCGATCCCGGCCTGAAGGACCTCTGGCGCAACGCCGAACGCCAGCGCCAAAGTGACCGCCGTGGCAGCGTGATCGAGGTTGTGCTCGCCGGGCGGCCCGAACGCCTCCAGGCTGAATCGGACCTCCGGGCCATCGAGCTGAACGCGTACTTCGCGACCCTCGCGCACCCAACCCGGAAGTCGCCCCATCCACAGTCGACGCCCCGCGCCGACCCCTTCCGTGAGCGCGGCGAGCTGCGGATCCGAGGCAGGCAGCAACCCCCAACCCAGGGGTCCCATCCGCTCGAACAGCCGCGCCTTGGTGCGACCGTACCCCTCCAGGGTGCCGTGTCGCGCGAGGTGATCTTCTGTGAGGTTGAGGATCACGCCCACCTGCGGGTCGAAGTCGCCTGGCAGCTCGAGCTGGTAGCTGCTGACCTCCACCACAGCAGCCACGGGCGGCTGGTCGGTCGACGACAGCGGCGTGCCCAGGTTTCCTCCCACGAACACACCCGGACCGAGCGCGCGGGTCAGGAGCTGGCCCACGAAGTGGGTCACCGTGGACTTGCCGTTCGTGCCTGTGACGGCGATGCACGGGCAGCGGCGCGTGCGCCAAGCGAAGCCCAGCTCGCCCACCACGTCCACTCCGGCAACCCGCGCAGCCACGAGCTCGGGCAGCGCCGCCGGCACACCTGGTGACACGACGATGGTGTCGGCCTCCAAGAAGGTGGCCAGGCGATGAGCTCCCAGCTCCATGCGCGCGCCGGGCACGTCCGGGCACGCGTCGTTGCGATCCACGGCCACCACGCTCGCGCCCTGCGAGAGCGCCAAGCGAGCAGCGGCCCGGCCGCTCTGGCCCAGGCCCACCACCACCACCTTTGGCCCCGTGACGTCCACGCCGGTCACCGGATCTTGAGGGTGGAGAGCGCCGCGAGCGACAGCACCACGCTGATGATCCAGAAGCGCACGATGATCTTCGGCTCCGACCACCCCAGCTTCTCGAAGTGGTGGTGGATCGGCGACATCAAGAAGATCCGCTTCTTGCGTAGCTTGAAGGACCCCACCTGGAGGATGACGCTCAGGGCCTCCAACACGAAGATGCCACCCACGAGCGCGAGGAGGATCTCGTGCTTCGTGATGATGGCGATCGTGCTGAGCGCGCCGCCGAGTGCCAGCGACCCCACGTCGCCCATGAAGATCGATGCCGGGTACGCGTTGTACCAGAGGAAGCCGAGCCCCGCGCCGACCAGCGCCATGCACACGATCATCAGCTCCCCCGCCCCCGGCACATGTCGCAGGTCCAAGTAGCCCGCAAAGGTTGCATTGCCGGCGATGTACGCGAGCAGTCCGTAGGTGGCGGCCGACGTCATCACCGGACCGATCGCGAGGCCATCCAGGCCATCCGTGAGGTTGACCGCGTTGCTCGCGCCCACCAGCACGAAAAGGCCAAACACGGGGTAGAGCCAGCCCAGCGCGTCGGGCGCGCCCACCCACAGCTCACGAAAGTCCACCTCCGCCGCCTTCGCAAACGGAAGCGGGAGCACCGGCTCGATGAGGCCTGTGAGGTGCCCGTAGACCAGCACCCCGCCGCCGATGAGGATCTGGCCCGCGATCTTCGTCCTGCCCGAGATGCCTGCGCTGGACTGGTGCGCCACCTTCTGCCAGTCGTCGACCAGGCCGATCAGCCCGTAGCCAAGCAGCACGGCCAAGGTCATCCACACGTACGGCACATCCAGGCGAGCCCACAGCAGCGCCGACGCGCTCACCGCGACGAGGATGCACACGCCGCCCATCGTGGGGGTCCCCACCTTGGTGAGGCGGTGACTCTCCGGGCCATCATCTCGAATGATCTGATCCATCTTCAGCTGCTGCATGCGCGCGATGAACGGCGGAAAGAGCAGGTAGGCCAGCACCAGCGCGGTGATCATGCCCCACGCCGTGCGGAAGCTGATGTACCGGAACACGTTCGCGCCGGGGAGGGTGTCGGACCAGGGGACGACGAGCTCGTAGATCATGGCCGGGCCTCCAAGAGCAGCGTGAGAGCGTCCAGGACACGCTCGACCCGCGCACCCCGACTGCCCTTGAACAGCACGGTGTCGCCAGGCTGAAGCCAGTTCGCGAGCTGGGACGCGAGCGCGGGCCCATCCACGGAGGCCCAGGTGGGGGTGCGCACCGCCAAGGCATGGCTTCGCACCATGCGGGGGCCGACGAGCAGGAGCAGGTCCAGGCCCTTGCGATCGGCCTCCCCCACCACCTCGTCGTGCAGGCGCGCTTCGTCGACCCCGAGCTCCAGCATGTCGCCGAGCACCGCCACACGACGCCCAGGCATCGTGGTGAGCGTGGCGAGTGATGCGCGCATCGACGGCGGGTTCGCGTTGTAGGCGTCGTTGATCGCGAGGATCTCACCAGGGAGACGCACGGGCCGAAGACGCATGCCAACGGGGGCGTAGGCCGCCATCGCGCGCGCCGCTTGGTGAAGGTCGACACCCAGAGCCAGTGCCGCCGCCACGGCCGCCGCTGCGTTGTGCGCGAGATGCTCGCCCGGCGCAGGGAGGGTGAGCTCCACACGACCTAGCGGCGTGTCGTAGGTCGCGCGCGTGCACCACCCGGGGCCGTCGACCTCGGCGTGCACCAACCTCACGTCGGCGTTGGCGGCACGACCCCAGCGGATCACCCGTCCCGCGATCGGCCAGGCCGCGAGCCATGGGTCGTCGGTGTTGACCAAGCACACGTCGCCTGGGCGGGCCGAGTCGAACAGCACGCACTCTTCTCGTGCGACACCCTCGATCCCGCCCAGCTCTTCCAGGTGCTCGGGCCCGATGTTGACGATGAGGCGCACGTCGGGGCGCGCGATGCTGGTCAGGGTGAGGATCTCGCCAGGCGCGGAGGTCCCCAGCTCGACGACGCTGGCCGCCGCGCCCTCTTCCGCACCCAGCAGCGTGAGCGGCACGCCGAGGTGGTTGTTGAGGTTGGCCTGAGTCTGGTGCACCGTCCCGAGCGGCGCGAGCGCCAGCGCTACGAGGACACGTGTGGTGGTCTTCCCCGCAGCCCCGCCCACCCCAACGACCGGACCCTTCAGCCGATCGCGCGCGGCGGCACCCAGTGCCTGAAGAGCCGCCGTGGTGTCGGGCACTTCCACCCAAGCACGCGCCCAACCCGGGACCGGCCGCGAGAACACGCCACCGCCGGCACCTGCCGCAGCAGCGCCCTCGGCGAAGTCATGGCCATCGAAGCGCTCGCCCACCAGCGCCACGAACCACGCGCCCACGATGCCACCGCGGCTGTCTGTCGACACGGGCCCGACATGCTCCCCACCGTGCAGCCTGCCGCCCGTCGCGACAGCGATGGCCTCCCCCGTCCAGTTCATCGGGCCTCCAGCGCAGCACGCGCCACCTGACGATCGTCGAACGGCGTGCGGACACCGCCGATCTCTTGGGTGGTCTCGTGACCCTTGCCCGCGATGAGCACCACATCGTCCGGCGCCGCCTCGGCCAGCGCCGCGAAGATCGCCGTGCGACGATCGAGCTCCACGCGCGCGCGGCCCGCCGGGAGATCTGCGACCACCTGTGCAGCGATGCGCGCAGGATCCTCGCTGCGCGGGTTGTCGGACGTGACGATCACGACATCGGCAGCGAGGGCCGCTCGGCCCATCAGCGGGCGCTTTCCCGCGTCGCGATCCCCGCCGCAGCCCATCACCACCCAGAGCCGACCGCGACAGGCCGCACGCGCAGCGGACAGCGCCGCTGCAAGCGCATCGGGTGTGTGGGCGTAGTCGACCAGCGCCACGGGTCCCGTCGTGCCGAGCGGGCCTGACACCCGCTCCATCCGGCCCGGCGCGCCGGTCGCCGTGCGGAGCGCCTCCGCGAAGGTGTCCAAGGGGACGCCCAAGAGCGCCGCCGTGCCCACCACGGCCCCGAGATTGAGCGCCTGGAAGCCGCCCACGAGCGGACTCTGAACCGCCACCGACCCCACGGGCGTTCGCACGGTCACACCGGTCCCCGCGTCGCTGACCCGCACCTCCTCGACGCGCACATCGGCGTCGGCGGCGGCGCCGTAGCGCCAGTGGTCGGACGGCGGAAGCATCAGACGCCACGTCCCGTCGTCGCCCCACAGCAGCGCGCGAGGCAGGCCGCCGGGGTCCCGAAGGTGCTGCTGAAACAGCCTCGCTTTGGCTGCCGCGTAGGCCTCCATGGTGCCGTGGTGATCAAGGTGATCGCGCTGGAGGTTGGTGAACACGCCCAGATGAAAACGGAGCCCATCCAGGCGGTGCTGCACGAGCCCGATGCTGGAAGCCTCCATCGCGAGCACATCGCCGCCGGCCGACACCAACCTCGCCATCGCGGCCTGGAGCTCCGGGGCCTCGGGCGTGGTGAGCTCGCCCGGAAGGTCGACGCCGGCGATGCGCACCCCGGTGGTGCCCACGCGTCCACACACCCCGCCCATCGCTTCCAAGGCCTGCTGCAGCACGGTGGTCACGGTGGTCTTGCCGTTGGTGCCGGTGACCCCGACCAGTCGAAGGCGATCCGCCGGGCGCCCGGCAACCTCGGCGGCGGCGATCGCAAGCGCGGCGCGGGTGTCGTCCACCTGAATCCACGCCACCTCGTCGGGCACGGGCACGGCGTGGTCCACAACGGCCACACTGCCCGGAGGCAGCGAGGCCACCCAGGCGTGGCCGTCCACCTGCGCACCCCGGATCGCCACAAACACCGTGCCCGCACGCACCTGCCGCGAGTCGCGCACGACGGCGTGGACCTCGGTGTCGAGGTCGCCTCCGTGCGCACGCGCAGCGAGCGGTGCGAGAAGTGAGCGGATCTTCATGGGGCTGCCGAACGGGGGGACGACGGGAGGCTGCGCCTGCGGGTGTGTCGATCGGGGAAGATCGGCGGAACACCCAGGGGGTACAGACGCAGCCCCTACCGCCGGGGGGGAGGGCCGACGAGGTGGAACCTGCACGAGGAACGGAAGAAGTCGGAAGAGTGCGTCAGCGGAAGACGAGGTGCACCGGTGTGCCAGGCGCGACAAACGCGCCCGCAGCAGGCTGCTGCTCGACCAGCGCGCCCGAGCCCTCAAACGAGAGCCCGGCACCGGTGCGATGGAGGGCCACGACGGCGTCGCGCATCGGCCGACCGGTGAGATCGGGCATGAGCCAAGCGCCTGCCGCAGCATCCCACTCGACCCGCACCGGATCCACGGCCGCCACCGAGCTCGGCACCCAAGGGGGCACGGCATCGGGCTGGGGCTGGGAGGGCTCGATGTTGAGGTGCCGCAGCGCGGTGCTCATCACCGACGAGAACGCAGGACCCGCCACGAGCCCGCCGAACACGCTGCCGATGGACGGATCGTCAATGAGCACGGCCATCGCGAGCACAGGGTGCTCGGCAGGCGCATAGCCCACAAACGTGGACACGCGACCGTCGCCGTAGCTGCCATCCTTCGCCTTCTGCGCCGTGCCCGTCTTGCCCGCGACGCGGTACCCGGGGACTGCGGCGCGCGTTCCGGTGCCTCCGGGCTCGATCACCATCTCCATCGCCCGCCGCACGGTAGCGGCTGTGGACGCCGACACCGCGCGACCGATCGGCTCGGGCACCCAGCTGCGCACGACCCGATCCGACGTGTCGGTGATGCGATCGATGAGCAGCGGGCGCATCAGCATGCCGTCGTTGGCGAGCGCGGCCGTGGCCATCGCAAGCTGCAGCGTGGTGGTGGTGATGCCCTGGCCGAAGCTCACGTTCGCCAGTTCCACGGGACCAATGCGACCGGGAGGGCTTCGCCTGCCCGACAGCTCGCCCTGAGCATCAACGCCCGTGCGCTGGCCAAAGCCGAAGCGCGCGAAGGTCTCCAGAAGCAGTTCCTCCCCAACAGCGCGCCCGACCTTCGCAGCGGCGATGTTGCTCGAGTACTTCACCATCTCGTCGACGGTGACCTGATCGTGGGCGTGCTCGTCGCGGATCGTGCGCCCACCGATCGAGTAGGTGGGACCGGTCTCGATGATGTCGTCGTGCGTGACGACGCCGGCCTCGATGCCAGCCGCCATGGTGAACGGCTTGAGCACCGAGCCCGGCTCGTAGAGGCCGGCAACCGCGCGGTTCTGCGTGATGAGGAAGTCCTCCCCAATGTCGCGCACGTGGTTCGGATCGAATGTGGGCGCCGACGCCATCGCGAGGATGCGCCCCGTAGCCACTTCGACCACCACAGCCGTTGCGGCCAGCGGTGCGCTGGTCTCCATCACCTTGGCGAGAGCCGACTCGGTAGCCTGCTGCACCACCCGATCGAGCGTGGTGTGGAGGGTGCGCCCGTGCGCCTCGGGCGGCACGGTCTCCACCCCGTCGATGACCGCGCCAGCATGGTTCACGCGGCGCTGGGTGAGGATCTCGGCACCGGTGAGTTCACCGTGGAAGTGCGCCTCGAGACCATGTTGACCCACGTCTTGGTCATCGACGTAGCCGACGAGCTGCGCTGCGAAGCTGCCCTGCGGGTAGAACCGGCGGTAGCCCTGGCTCACGATCACGCCGCGTCGACGTAGCCCAGCGTCCTCGACGCGCGAGGCGATCTCGGGGTGAACGTCTTCGAGCACGGGCACGAAGCGACCCGAGCGCTTGAGCGTCTCCGCCACCTGCTCGCGCGGCAGCCCCACCGCATCTGCCAACCGCGCGACCACCTCGTCGACGGGCATGCCGTTCTTCTCGGCAGCCTGCTCGAACACCGCGACAGGATCGATGTGCACCGAAGGATGCCGCACTGAGGTGGCCATGACCACGCCATCCGAGGTGCGGATCTCACCTCGGTGGCCCTCCACCGGCACCGCACGCCAGCGCGTCTTGGCTGCGATCTCCAGCGTGCGCGGATCGGGCGACACCGTGAGGACCAGACCCTGCCCTGCGATGGCCGCGAGCCCAAGCACCAGCAACGTGCTCACAAAGCGCGTGCGACCTCGTGCCCGGTCGCGCACGACCTCCGGCGACTCGCTGGGAAGGCGAGGCGCGGCGAGCTCGATGGGGCGCGGCGTGGGCCTCATGGCGCGGCCACCACGGGCTCGGGGATCGTGGCGACCACGGCGGGAGCGCCGAGTCCGTACGCCTGCGCCACAGCCCGGAGGCTAGGATCGCCGGCGCGCACCGACAGATCCAGGCGGAGCCGCTCGCGAGCCGTGACCGCATCGTGGGTGCGCGCCACGTGGGTGCGCAGCTCGGTGGTGGCCCCAGCGTACGCGATGCGAACGCCCAGCTGCAGCAGCAAGATGCCGAGAAACAGCGCTGCGGGGAACGTGAAGTGCCCGAGCGGACCTGCCCGACGCAGACCGAGAACGCGGTCTTGCCAAGCACGCAGGTCGATGGTGACGGCGCGAAGTCCGGGGACGGCACTTCTCACGGCAACCTCGTGGCCGACCGCAGCCGGGAGGACCGGGCACGCGGGTTCGGATCATCGGGGGAAGGGGGGCGGGAGGGGGAGAGAGAGAAGAGGGGTGGCGTCATCGCATGGCCGTAGGGATCGCGCGGGCCAGCGCGACCACTGTGCTTAGCGAGGAACTGCTTGACGAGGCGATCTTCGAGCGAGTGGAAGGTGAGGATGGCCAGGCGACCACCAGGGAGCAACACCTTCGGGAGGGCGAGGAGCAGGCTCTCCAGTTGGCCCAGTTCGTCATTGACTGCAATGCGAATCGCTTGAAAGGTTCGGGTCGCGGGATGAATCCGCTGTCCGCCGTGCTTGGGCGATATGGATGCAATCGCCTGTGCGAGCTGCAAGGTGTCGGTCCAAGGCCGACCTTCGACAATTCCGCGCGCAATCCGGCGAGCGTTTCGCTCCTCGCCGTAGTCGAACAGGATGCGCACCAGATCGGCCTCCGACCACGTCTGCACGATCTCGAGTGCAGAGAGGCGGGCGTCGGGGTCCATCTGCATGCTCAGCGGCCCCTTCTCGCGAAAGGAGAAGCCCCGCTCCGGCGTGTCGAGCTGGATCGACGAGACCCCGAGGTCGGCCACAAGCGCGTTGACGCCGGGCAGACCCTCCTGTCCGAGAATGTGCTCCAGGTCGCCGAACGAGCCACGCACGGCGCGGAAACGACCGCCAAACCGAGCGAGCCTCCGCGAGGCGACCTCGAGCGCCGCTGGGTCGCGGTCGATGCCCAGCACCTGGGTGTCTGCAAGCTCGAGGATGCGCTCGGCGTGACCGCCGGCGCCGAGGGTGCAGTCGACCACCCAGTCGCCATCGTGGAGATCGAGCGCCTCGACCACAGCGTCGAGCTGGACAGCAAGGTGGGGCCACATGTTCACGCCCCCCCCGACACAGCGGCCGCCGGCGCGGCCACAGGAAGCGGAGGCACCTTCGCGGAGAGCTGCGCCTCGGCGAACCGCACGCTCCAGCGCTCGGGGTTCCACAGCTCGAGGCGGTCGAGGATGGAGAGCACCTTGACCTCCTTGGTGAGGCCGGCGAGCTCGCGCAGCTCGTTCGAGATGCGAAGACGGCCCTGGGCGTCGATGTCGACCGTCTCACAGGTTCCGAGCCACGCGTGGGCGCGGTCGTAGGCCTCGTCGGACAGCTGACCGCCTACAGCGACCAGCTTCTCGACGTGCTCTTCGAACGCCTCGGGCAACCACACGGCCACGGCACCCCGGAAGTAGTGCAGCACCAGGCTGCGCTGCTCGTCGGCCTCCAGACGGATCTTGAGACGATGAGGAAGGTTGAACCTTCCCTTTTCGTCAAGCATGACCGTGTCGGTGTTGCGGACGTTGCGCATCGGGCCTGTGGTGCAGGGAGGTCAGTGTCCCCACGTGCTTGCCCTTGTACACCACCCCACCCCACACATCTACCCCCGAGTTACTTTTCGTCCCCACATTCATCCCCAACCGGCTCCCGCCGAGCGAACGCTCGCCAACCGTCCGACGTCTATGCACGTTAGCGGCCAACTTTTGCGCCACCGCGACCCCGCGTTCTCCGCGCTGTTCGCACCTCCCACGCGCCAAAAAATTCGCCCGTTGTCCCCAGGCGCAGAGGGTCCGTGGCGCGCGAGGGCGGTGCGGGGGGCCCGAAGGGGCTTCCTGTGGGGATGGGTGGGTCCGTCGACGCGGACCGCCCGCTCGGCTACCGAGGTCCGGCAGGAGACTCCGTGTCCGCCACCCCCGCAGAGCGCACGCTGGTGTCGAACCGTCGTGCCACCTACGACTACTTCCTGGAGGACCGGTTCGAAGCAGGCCTCGTCCTCGTGGGCAGCGAGGTCAAGAGCTTACGGGCCGGGCGCGCCAACCTCCAGGAGGCCTGGGTCCGGGTCGGCCCCCAAGGCGCTGTGCTCCACGGGTGCCACATCTCGCCCTACCTCGAGGCCAATCGGAACAACCACGAGCCGCTGCGCGAGCGCGGTCTGCTGCTGCGGACACCTGAGCTGAACAAGCTCCGCAAGGCCACCCAGCTCCAAGGACGCACGATCGTGCCCGTCCGCATCTACCTCAAGGGCTCGTGGGTGAAGATCGAGATCGCTGTGGGCGTGGGAAAGAAGAACCACGACAAGCGGCAGGCGCTCAAGGAGCGCGACGCCAAGGAAGAGATCGCCCGGCACCGCCGATAGTCCCGAACCGTGGCCCATGGGTGGACCTCGGGATAACGCCGACCGCTACGACCCGGTGCGCACACCGGCGTCTACGATGGGGCACACAGCAACGATGCAAGCGGTCCTTCGTCATGGCACGTTCGTCCTCGCCGCGGTGCTTGCGGCCGCTGCGGGCTGGATGCACTGGGCCGACGCCAGCCCCTACGCGCTCCTCCCGGCGCTGGGTGCAGGCGTGTTCGTCTGCGCCGGCGTGCTCGCGCGCCAGTTGAAGCTCGGCACCGTGCTCACCGCGGTCTACGGGCTCGGCTGCTCCGCCTACCTCTTCCACCAGAAGCTTGACACGGCCGGCGGCAAAGCCCTGTGCTCGATCGACACCACCATCGACTGTGGGAAGATCAACGGGTCTGAGTACAGCGTGGTGGCAGGCCTTCCCATCGCGCTGCTGGGCGTGGCCTACTACGCTGCCATCGCGTTCGCGGCAGCACGGTCGCCCTCCAACACCAAGGAGGCTGGCACGTTTCATCAGCTCAACGCCATCCTCGGCTTGGTAGGTGTGGGGTACGCGGTCTTCCTAGCGTGGGCGAGCGCGCAGCTCGGGGCTGTCTGCGTCGTGTGCGTCACGATGTACGCTGTCAATGGGCTCCTGCTCGCCGCGGGCTTCGCCGGTCTCAAAGTCAGCGGACGTACCCTCACGCAGAACCTTGGCGCCGTGGTGGGTTCTGGCGAGGCCCAAGGACTCGCGGGGTTGGGCGTGGCCGTGCTGGTAGGCGGCATGGTGCTCTTCCCGCTCCCCCAGGCAGGCGCTCCGCCCAAGACCGCAAGCGGCCAGCCCAACTGGTCGGCCCTGTACGCGCCCGCGGGCAACGTGGAGCTGTCGGGCACTGAGCCGCTCTCAGGCAGCCGTGACGCCCGCTACGAGGTGGTGGAGTTCGCCGACTTCGGGTGCCCGCACTGCGCTCGTGCGAAGAAGGAGCTCGACGAGCTCACCCGCCTGCGCAACGACGTGTCCGTGCGGTTCAAGCCCTTCGCCCTCAGCGGATCCTGCAATCCATCGCTGGAAGATCGGGGCACGGGCGCGGACCGCTGCGACGCCGCACGCTCGGCCCAGTGTGCCAACCGCCAAGGCAAGTTCTGGGAGATGGCCGATCTCCTGTTCACCAACCAGGGCTACTTCGCACCCGATCAGCTCGCGCAGATGGCCAACCAGGCCGGCCTCGATGCCGCCGCCTGGGCCGAGTGTATGCAAGACCCCACCTCGATGGAGGAGGTCCGAGCAGCCGGCGCTGCGGGAGGTCAGCTCGGCATTCAAGGCACACCCGCCCTCTACCTCCGAGGGCTGTTCGGGTCCCGGTGGGTGCAGATGGAGTCCGGCGTGTCCGGCATCCTCGAGCTGATCGAGGCCCATGAGCGCGGCGAGAAGCTTGCACCGCCCGCGGCTACGCCCTGAGCTGGCACGAGGTTCGCATCCTGGATGTTCCGCGCCGGCGAGTCGAGCCGATGCAGGCGGAGCTGTGGCGCCTGGGTGCTGCAGGCGTAGAAGAGCAGGACCCACCGGAGCTGGCCACGCCACCTCGGCAGCCCTGGGATCGAGGCCCCTCCCCTCCCCCCACGGTGCGAGTCCACCTGCGCGCGTGGTTCGAGGTGACGGAAGACGAACTCCCAGCTTCCCTGTTGTCCGGGCTCGCCGCGCTCGCCGACGATCTGCCGATGGAGGCTGCTCCCGTTCCCGACACCGACTGGGCCTCACTCGGCCAGGATCAGTTCCCCCGCCTCGCCCTCACCGACCGCCTCACCGTTGCGGCGCCCTGGAACGCCGAGCCAGGCGACCTGATCATCGACCCTGGCATGGGCTTCGGAACCGGCCACCACCCCACCACCGCCGCGCTCCTGCGCATGCTCGAGCGCTTCCTGACCGCGCCGGGTGCCACGGTGGTCGATGTGGGCTGTGGATCGGGCATCCTCGCGCTGGCTGCGGCGCGCCTGGGGGCCCGCGCGAGCGGCATCGACGTCGACGCGGACGCGGTCGAGAACGCCCGCCACAATGCGCGCCTCGGCGACCTCGACGTGAGCTTCTCGACCACGCGGGTCGAGCGGGTTCCAGGTCCCGTGGATGGCGTGCTCGCCAACCTGCATGCCGAGCTGCTGGTACCCATGGCGCCGCAGCTGCTTCGACTCGCAGGTCGTTTCCTGTTGTTGGCTGGCATCCTCGACGACAAGGAGGAGGGTGTTCGGGCCGCGTTCGAACCCCAACTGGTCCTGGTTGAGCGCTTCCACGATCCGCCATGGGTCGCGCTGGCCTACGAGCGCCGCGGATGACCCGGGTTGTGCTGACCCAGCTTCCGGGCCTTGGCCAAGTCGCTCGCCTCGACGACGACGCTGCGCACCACCTCATGCGCGTGCTCCGCCTCAGGATGGGTGCCGAGCTGGTGATCGCGGACGGCCAGGGACGACAGGCCGCCGCCGCTCTCGCTCGCACCGGGCCCGAGGGCACCTACGTGGAGCAGGTCGCGGAGGCCGTGCAGGTGCGGGTCCCAGGCCCCGTACACCTCTTGCTCGGCCTCCTGAAGGGGCCCGCGATGGACGACGCCGTACGCATGGCCACCGAGGCCGGCATGACCCACCTCCACCCCCTGTTGGTGGCGCGGAGTGTGCCCACCGATGGACGCCCGGATCGCTGGGCGAGGATCGTGCAGTCGGCGGCTGAGCAGTGCGGACGCCCCGAGCTGCCTGTGCTGCACGCCCCGTCATGCCTCAGGGACGCGCTCGCTCGCCTCGGCGATGTCGCCGACAGGAGGGTGGCCACTCCAGGCGCGCCCCGGCCCACACCCGCGATGGGTGCCGTCGCCGTGGCCGTGGGTCCAGAGGGCGGATTTGCCCCGCCCGAGCTCGCGCAGCTGGCCGATGCGGGGTTCGCACCGATGGGGCTCGGCCCGTGGGTGTTGCGGGCCGCCACGGCCGCACCTGTGGCCGTCGGGGCGGTGGTGCCGCACTAGGACAGCTCAGAGAATGTGTCCGCTCTTGTTCTTCTTGGTGTCCAGGTAGAACGCGTTGAACACGTTCGGCTCGGCTTTGTGGGGGATACGAGCCTCCACCTCCACGCCCATCTCCCGCAGACCGTCCACCTTGGTGGGGTTGTTGGTGATGAGCCGAATGGACGCAATCCCGAGCTCGGAGATCATGCCCGCCGCGACGTCGTAGCGGCGCTCGTCGTCGTCGAACCCCAGCGCGTGGTTCGCCTCCACGGTGTCGAGGCCCGCATCCTGAAGCGCGTAGGCCCGGATCTTGTTGGTGAGACCGATGCCCCTGCCCTCTTGGCGCAGGTAGAGCACCACGCCACACGGCTGAGTCTCGATGAACTGAAGCGCAGCCTCCAGCTGATCGCGGCAGTCACACTTGAGCGACCCCATCACGTCGCCGGTGAAGCACTCTGAGTGCACCCTAAGCGGCACGCCCTCCATGCCGCGAACCTCACCCTTCACAATCGCGGCGTGCTCCTTCCCGTCGTCGGACTCGAAGCCCACGACGCGGAACATGCCGAATCGGCTGGGGAGGCGGGCCTCGGCGGCCAGGCGCACCCGCGGGGCCTCCACCGACTCACGCGAAGCGTCGTGCTGGACCGACATCCTGCCTCCAGCACCCCACGTATTCGCGGCACGCCCCGCGTCCACGGGATGCGCTGCTGAGTACAATTCGGCACGAGCCAGAAGCCGGGAGCGAGCTGGCCGGTGCGGTGCCGCGAAAATCGGCACGCACCGGCCAGACACTTCACGTCAGCCGTTGGTGTTCAGCGCGCCCTTGAGGCCCTTGCCGGACCGGAAGACCGGGATGCGACGGGCGGGGACGCTCATCACGTTGCCGTTCTTGGGGTTGTGACCCGAGAACGCGCGGCGCTCGGACACGGTGAAGGTGCCGAAGTCGGACAGCGTGACCTTCTCGCCACGGACGAGGGCCTCGACGATCGCATCGGTGAGGAGGTTGATGTAGCCAGCAGCACGGACCTTGGGGATGCCGGCACGTTCGCTGAGGATCTCGGTCAGATCAGCCTTGTTCACGGGGACTCTCCTGCTCGTTCTCTTACTCGGGGTTGAGCGACTGCTTGAGCTTCTTACCGGCGCGAAACACCGGAATGCGGCGCTCAGGCACCGCCATGGACGTGCCGCTCTTCGGGTTGTGACCCTTGAAGCCGCGGCGCTTGGACACGGTGAACGTGCCAAAATCGGAGATGGTGACCTTGTCTTCGGCGGCGAGAGCTTCCTCGATCGCTGCCGTGAGCAAGTTGATGTAGTGAGCAGCCCGCACCTTCGGAATGCTGGCGCGCTCGGCGAGGATCTCCGTGAGGTCCGCCTTGTTCATGTTCTGGTCTCCCTGAGGTTGGCACCGACGCTGCTTGCGTGGGACCCCGGAGGGCGGGCAGCCACTCCATCCGGTCGAACGCCAAGAACGGTCGATTGAGCCAGCCGGTCATACGGGGGGAACGCCGACAGCGCAAGGCAGATCGGTTTTTTTTCCCTCACCCGGGCGCGGGTGCACGGGCGCGCCGCAGCGGAGTGCGGACTTTCCGCCGCGTGTGCACCTTGTTCGCCGACTTTCCCCAGTTGTCGGTCTTCGAACAGAAGCGAACATGGAGTGGACAAGACGCCCGACTAGGTGCGCCTGGGTGGAGCCCACGGTGCCTTGACCCACAGGGCAGCCGGGACCACCTCGATCGACGCCGGAAGAAACCCCGGAGCCTCGCCATCGAGATCGCAGGGCACGGGCCCGCCCGTGCGCACCTGCACCTCCACCCGCGTGGCCTGCCCGCTCACGAGCTTGGGGCTGTCGGGCAGGCTGCCGTCGTAGAGCCGAGGGAACTCCACCAGCATGGAGGGCAGCGGCAGCTGAGGCACGACCACCACCTCCAGCACGCCGTCGTCCATGCGACCCGCTGGACCCACACACATGCCGCTGCCGCAGTAGCGCCCATTGGCCACGAAGACGTTGGCGAGCGGGCCCGTCCAGGTGCGAACCGCCCCGCTGGGCTCCCACCACCTCACTTCCACGTGAGGCGCCTTCCAGGCAAGCAGGCCGGCGACCGTGGCACTTAGAAAGGCCACCGTGCCGCCAAAGGGCTTGTCGCTGCGGTTGACGCGGCGCACCACATCACCTGCGAGTCCCATGCCGACGACGTTGATGCCATGCCGAATTACCGCGGCACCGTCCGCGTCGACGAAGGTGCCCTTGATCGCATCGGCTCGGCGCGGAACGGCATCTCGAATCGCCACCAGCGCTTCGCTCCAGCCCTTGGGCATGCCGAGCGTGCGCGCGAGGTCCGACCCGGTGCCCGCAGGAAGCAGACCCATGGCGCAGGAGCCGCCGGCCGCGATCAGGCCCGCAGCCACTTCGCTGGCTGTGCCATCGCCGCCACACGCGACGACCAGCTCCGCTCCCGCCAGCGCCGCCTCGCGCGCCAGCCGGGCACCATCGCCGAGACAGGTGGTGGACCGCACCTCTACCGGTCCCAGGATGCGCTGGGCCACCGTCTCAAGGGCTGCCAGCCGCCGTGCGGTGCGTCCGCCCTGCGACCGCGGATTCACCACGATGACCACCGGTGCGTTCACCTGGACCTCTCCTCTCACGTTTGCCCCCCTAGCCGAGCTTCTGCCAAGACGGGAACCCACGCAAGCGGCTACATGGGTACGGGCCCTCTAAGAGCGCGGGGCCGTTCCGGGGGGCTTCGGTCGTGATCGGCACCACCGTCGACAAGTACGAGGTGCTGCGGAAGGTAGGCGAAGGTGGCATGTCCACCGTCTACCTCGGACGCCACGTGGCGCTCGATCGCGATGTGGCGATCAAGGTGCTGCATCCTCACCTGTCGGCGTCGAGCCGAAATCGGAAGCGCTTTGCCCGCGAGGCGCGCGCCATCGAGCAGCTCCACCACCCCAACATCGTGGAGATCTACGACTACTCGGGAGACGGGCCGGGCGAGAGCTGGATCGTCACCGAGTTTGTGGAGGGCGAGACCCTCGGGGCCGTGCTGGAACGCGTGGGCTCGATGCCCAGCGAGCTGGTCACTGCGCTGGGGGTCGCACTGTCCGACGCCCTGGCGTACGCCCACGAACAGGGCATCCTCCACCGAGACCTGAAGCCCGAAAACGTGATGGTGCGACGCGATGGGCGCATCAAGCTGATGGACTTCGGCATCGCGCGCTTTCTCGACGAGTCGCAGGTCACGATGACCGGCGCGCTGGTGGGGTCGCCCGCGTTCATGAGCCCGGAGCAGGCGCAAGAGGAGCCGCTCGACGCCCGCTCCGACCTCTTCTCGTTGGGCACGCTGCTATACCTCGCGGTCAGCGGTCGGCTGCCGTTCGTAGGGAGCAACCCGAGCGTCGTGCTCCGGCACATTGTCGAGAACCGAAGGCCCGCCCTCGATGAGGTCGCGCCGGACGTGTCGCCGGCGCTGTGCGACATCATCGAGCGCCTGCTGGCACCCCTCGCCGCCGACCGCCCCTCCGACGCCCGCCAGACCGCCGAGCTGCTGCGCAGCGCGCACCGCGAGGTGGGTTTCGACCCCGACCAGGAGCGGTGGGCGCTGACCCGCTTCCTCCGCGAACCGGAGCCGTTCCGCGAAGAGCTCACGGCGTGGCTGGTGCCCCGGTTGTTGGCGGCGGCGCGCGTTCGCATCGATCATGCCGATGCGCTGACCGGGCTACGGATCGTGAACCGCCTGCTCTCGCTCCACGAGGGTGACGCCGACGCCCTGGCCCTTCTCGACGCGCTCCACGGCGCGCAGCCCTCCGACCCACGTCGATCCCGGCGGCTCGCGTGGGCTGCAGCCGCCGTGCTGGCGGCGGTGTTCCTGGCCGTGGTGGCGGCCGGACGGTGGGGCGTCGAGGCCGCCGTGCCCGAGAGCGCTGGCAAGGCGCCATCCGCCGGCCCCGTTAAGGTCGCGTCGCGGGACCTGATCGAGCTTCCAGCCGCTGATCCCGCTCCAGCTCCTGCCGCCGAGGACCTGCCTCCGGTCACCCGAGCGCCACGCGCGGTTCCCCGACCTCCCACCCCGCTCGACGCCACAGTTCGCGCCGTTCGCATGCCTGCAGTCCTGCCTGCCGCGCCCGCCGCGGCCCTGGCCGCCGCTGTACCAGCGCCCGCATGCGTCGGATTCCGGACCCCCGATGCCCCCGCGGAGGTCTACCTGGAAGGTGTACGGATCCGCTCCACACGCGAGCCGGGCTGCGCCAAGGTGCCGTCTGGCCACCAGGTGTTCACGATCTCGGGCCCGATGGTGCGGGAGGTGTCCTACCCCATCGACCTGGCTCCTGGGGAGGTTCGAGACCCCATCGTGGTCGAGCTGGAGCGTCGGCCCGCGCGGGTTCGGTTCCCCGAAGGCTACGACAATGACTGCGTGGTGGCGGTCGACGGCGTCACCCGCGGGACCTTGGGCGGCCTACGCGGCGCTATCGAGCTGGAGCGCCCCGAGGTCCGCCACGTGGTGGCGGTCCAGTGCGGGAGCGCTTCGCGCGAACAGGTGTTCGAGCGCATCGACTACCCCGAGATTCTGTTCGAACCGTGGTCGGCACCGTGATCCGAATGTCGCGATCCTCGAGGCACGCGGAGACGCCACGCCGCGATCTTCCCGTCCATGGCGGTGTTCTTCGTGTGTGGCACGCGGCCTGCTTGGTGGGAGGCTGTTTCTACGTGCTGCCCATCCCCCCCATCGTCGTCAACGAGCCTCCGGTGATCATCGAGCCCGATGAGGACCCGAAGATCGTGGTCGCAACGGGAGACGAAGCGGTTTTCACGGTCATCGCGTATGACCCAGAAGGATCGGACGTGAACTTCGAGTGGCCCGACCTGGACGCCGTCCCGCACGAGATCGACCTGTACTGGCAGGGCGAAGTTCGGGTGGCCCGCGTCACCCTGACCCAGGTTGCTGCCCTGCGCAGTCCGAGGGTGCGCGCGTTTGTGTTTGACGGCGACCGCGACAACGTCGTCACCGTGCGGTTCGAGGTGGAACAGCCATGATGCGCAGTCCAACCCTCCTCACCATCTTGTGCGCCTGCGCCAGCACGTCGAACGTGGCCGGCACCGACGCTGACGCCGACTCCGACGCGCTGTCAGACACCGCAGCAGGGTCGTCGACGCCAGACCTGTTCGCGTTCCGCCTGGAGGTAGACCCCGCGGATCCCTACGTGGACGGGGTTCGCGTGCCCGCTCAGGCCTTCGGCCCGTTCTTGGCGGGGTCAGCCTTTCAGCTCGAACTGCAAGCCGCCACCACCGTCACGGGTCGGCTTCGCGCGTCGGCGCTGCCGGTGTGGAACCTCGCCCCCCTGCCCACCGACCCCATCGATGTGTCCGCCGACCTGAGGTTTTCGCCGATCGGAGAAGGTGCACTCGGCACCACCCGCACCGACGCCGAGGGACGGTTCTCCCTCGATCTGGTTCCCGGCCCCTACCAGCTCGATGTGCAGCCACTCGACGGACGCGGGCCGACCACCTCGGTGACCGTGGGCCGGGCGGGGGAAGGCTCGCTCAACCTCGACCTCGGACTGGGCACCCCGCTGTGGGGGCGGGTGCTGGATGCGTCACGCACGCCCGTGAGCGATGCCAAGGTGTGGGCCGTGCGGAGTGATGGCCTTCAGACCGCGCCCACCTCTACCGACGACGCCGGGTGGTACACGCTCGCGGTGACGCCTGGAACGTGGACCACCGCTACAAGCGGAGCGCCCGGCGGACGTGAGCCCACCCTGGCGTCGCTGCCCGTGACCGTGGAAGGCGAGAGCGTGCGCGTCGACCATGTCTACGAGAACGTACCTCGAATCACCCTCCAGCTGACCCTCGTCGACGGCTCAGGCGGTGGCGTTCCCGAGCTGCGCGTCCGTGTGCGGTCGGCGTTTCTCCCTGCCTACCCGGTCGACATGGCCACCTTTCAGATCGAGGGTCGCACCGACAGCCGAGGCGACCTGACCCTGCGCCTGCCGGCGGGGCTGTACAACCTCGACGTCATGCCGGATGCCGACCAGGACCTGGGCCCAAACCAGCTCGCCAACCTCGACCTCGCCACCGACGTGAGTCTGGAGGCGCTGGTGGTGCCGAGCATGGGGGAAGCTCGGTTCCGACTGCTCGACACTGCGGGCGGCCCACTTGAAGGCGCCTACCTGCAGTGCACCGAGCTGCTGCCGAGCGCCCGCACGAGCAGTGCAACCTCCGACGCCCTGGGTGATGCCGTGCTCCGCACCTCGGACACCCCACTGCGCTGCACCGCACAGCCGCCCGCCGACCGCGACGACCTCGCGTCCGCGCGGGTCGACGTGTTCTCGCCGCTTGACGGTGGCGAGCTCGTCCTGGGTCCAGGCACCCTGCTCACCGGCCGCGCTACGTTGGCGTTGCCCGGCGGCATCCAACCTGCCGCTTGGGCCGTTGTGCGCCTCCTCGACGCCTCGAACGACGCTGTAGGCTTTGGCCTCGCCGGCCCCGATGGCACGTTCGCCCTGCGCTACCAAGCGGCCAACGCGCTCGAGATCGAGCCTGCACGCTAGCCGCGGTGGGTGGTCCCGCCAGAGCCGGGCGCGTACTCCACCCGCCCCTCCACACGCTGCACGCCGACGAGCGGACCCCACGGCGCGGCCTTCTCCACCGCTTCCTGTAACGAGGCCGCCAACACCACGGCCGACAGGGTGTGGTCGCCTTCGGTCCATCGCACGGACCACGCGGCTCCGACACCAGGGGCTGCCGGCCGGGCGACCTTCTTGGGCACCGACGCTTGCCGAACGGCGCTCACCTTCGTTGGCACGTCGAGTGCGTCGCCAGCCTCGGGCGGGAGATCGTCGGATGCCCCCAGCTCAACATCGTGCGGACCGGTGCGGACCCAGGCGGCGGCGATCGAGCCCGGAGACGTGGCGAACCGCTCGGCAAGCACTGCGAGCGGAAGTTCGTGGGCCAGACGCACCACACTCGACCACACGTCGAGCTGCTCAAGCTGAGTCATGGAGGCCTCGGGGTGAGGAGCGGGTGCGCCGGGGGAATGGCGCACGCGGGGGCTGCCGTTGTAACCGGTAGCTGCGACCCAGGACCGTCCCACGTGCTGCGCGTTCTTCACATCCTGCTGTTCTGCGTCCTTGCGACAACCGGCGCAGGTGCGTGGGCTCAGTCCGACGACGCAAAGACCCCCGCTGTGCAGCTTCAGCTGGCCAAGGAAGCCTACGTGTTGGGCGACTTCGAGCGGGCCCGAGCCGCCTTCCTCTCGCTGGTCCAGCGCGCGCGGGTGCTCAACGACGTCGACGCCACCATCGTGGGCGACGCATGGCTCCACCTGGGCGAGCTGCAGCTCTTCGAGGGCGACCGACGAGCGGCAGAGGGCAGCTTCCGGATGGCGCTGCTCGCCGACCCCGACTTGAGGGTGTCCCCCGTGGAGCACCCCGAGAGCGTCATCGGTGTGGTGGAGGTGGTGCGGCAGGCCGTGCAGGCCGAGACCGACACGCCGCGCCGGCTCAAGACCCTGCCGTGGTGGGGCTACACGCCGCTTGGCGCGCCGCAGTACGTGCAGCGAAACCCCGTGCGCGGCGCGATCTACACGACCCTTCAGGTAGGCGCCGCCGCGTCCTCCATCGCCGCATGGGTGGAGATCTCGCGCCGTCGGGCGGCCATTCCCAACGACCCACCGCGTGAGCAACTCGCGGCAGCGCAAGCGGAGCTGGAGCGGGTCGAGGGGCTGCGGTCGTCGTGGTCGATCCCTTCGGCGGCAGCGTTCTACGTGGTGTGGGCGATCTCCGTCGGCGACGCAGGGATCGCGTGGCGGAAGTCGCAGCTGCCGCCCGCCGCGCGCGCGATCCCACGGGGACTGTCCGTGCTGCCCACCCCCGATGGCCTGGAGGTCGAGGCATCCTGGCGCTTCTGATCGCCTGACGCGCGCTCGGTCGGCTATGCACCAAGCGCGGAGATGCCCTTGGCTTGGCTGGAGGTTCAACACCCGAGTCGCCCCGACAAGGAGCCGCTGCGCCTGCGCAAGGTGGTGACCACCCTCGGACGCGCCCCGGGCAACGATGTGGTGCTCGACGACGCCGCCGTTGCGGCCAGCCATGCCTCGATCGTGCGCCAGGGAACGGCGTGGTCGATCACCGCGGTGGAGCGCACGGCGACGCTGAAGATCGGAGGGGAGTCGGTCCACAAAGCCACCCTACGTCCGGGCATGACCCTCACGATGGGATCTTACAAGCTCACCTTCCACGAAGGAGAGCCTGCGACGCCGCCGGGTGATGAGATCCCGCTCGGGATGCTGGAGCGCTTGGTCGCGCTGTCGTCCGACATGATGCGCGACACGGCCCCCGAGCGGTTGTTCACGACCTTGCTCCACGGCCTCGTCGAGCTCACGGGCGCCGAGAAGGGCTTCATCATCCTGTTCAAGGACGGCGAGCGCCTGCTCGTCGCATCGCACAACGTCGCCACCGATCCGATCGACCTCTCGCGGATCAGCGACAGCATCGTCGATCGCGTCGTCGACACCGGGCGGCCGGTGATCGTCTCGGATGCGCTGCACGACACCCGCTTCGGTAAGGCGCAGTCCGTGGTGGATCTGCGGCTGTCGTCCGTGATGTGCGTGCCAATGCGCTGGCAAGAGGACCTCCTCGGCGTGGTCTACCTGGGCAACGACGCTGTGCAGGGGCTGTTCACCGAGCGCGACCTCTCAGTGCTCGAGGTGTACGCCACGATGGCGTCGCTGGTGGTGTGGCACGCCCTCCTGCTGAACCGCCTGCGGCTCGACAACGAGGTGCTCCGTCGTCAGCTGGAGCGGGCCGAGTACGGCGAGATGGTGGGCGCGAGTCCGCCGATGCGCGAGGTCTACCGGGTCGTTGGACGCGTGGCCCCCACGGTGCTCTCGGTCCTCATCCTGGGCGAGACGGGCACGGGGAAGGAGCTGGTCGCCCGCGCGATCCACGCCCGGTCGCCGCGCAAGTCGGGTCCGTTCGTGGCCATCAACTGCGGCGCCATCCCTGAGCACCTGCTCGAGAGCGAGCTGTTCGGCCACAAGAAGGGCGCGTTCACCGGGGCCGACGCCGACAAGATGGGGCGCATCGAGGCGGCACACGGTGGCACGCTCTTCCTGGACGAGATCGGCGAGATGCCGATGCCGCTTCAGGTGAAGCTGCTGCGCGTGCTTCAGGAACACACGATCGAGCGGGTGGGCGACGTGGTCGCGCGCAAGGTCGACCTGCGCGTGGTCGCCGCCACAAACCGCGACCCCGAGCTGATGACGCACGAGGGAACGTTCCGCGAAGACCTGTACTATCGGCTCAACGAGGTCTGCATCAAGCTGCCTCCCCTGCGCGAGCGAGGCGAAGACATCTCGATCCTCGCACGCTTCTTCCTGGAGCGTCACCGCGAGCAGTATGGCGGGAAGGCGCGAGGGTTCACCAACCAGGCGCTTGCGGCACTGAAGAGCGCTGCCTGGCCCGGCAACGTGCGCCAGCTCGAGAACCGCATCAAGAAGGCCGTGATCCTGTCCGACCGGGCCCTGCTCAACCCCGAAGACCTCGATCTCGCCGAGACCGAGCGTGCGCCGCTCCAGTCCCTCGCCGCCGCCCAAGAGCACTTCAAGTCCGAGTACATCCGCATGGCGCTGGAGCGGAACCAGGGCAACAAGGCGCAGACGGCGCGCGACCTCGACGTCGATGCGCGCACGATCTTCCGCTACCTGGAGAAGCAGGAGGACGCCTCGTGAGGACCGTCGGCATCACCGGAGGCGCCGGCACGGGCAAGTCGACAGCCGCCGCGCTGCTGACCGAGCGACACGGCGTGCCGGTCGTCGACGCCGACGCCGTGGCCCGCGATGTCGTCGCTGTAGGGACCCCAGGACTCGCCCGCGTCGTGGAGACCTTTGGCGAAGGGGTGCTCACGGAGCGTGGCACCCTCGACCGCCAGGCGATGCGGGCACGCATTGTGGCGAGCTCCGACGCCCGGCGGAAGCTGGAGCACATCGTCCATCCACTCATCGCCCTTGGCGTTGCCGATCGACTCGCCGAGCTGGCGTCGGCAGGGCACGCCTGGGCAGGCGTGGAAGCCGCGTTGATGGTCGAGACGGGCTCCTACCGTCTGTACGACGCGCTGATCGTCGTCTCCTGCTCACCCGCCACCCAGGTGGCCCGCGTGATGGCGCGGGACGGCGTCGACGAGGAAGCGGCCAAGGCACTCCTCGCCACTCAGCTGCCATTGGCAAGCAAGGAGGCCGTCGCCACCGTCGTCGTCCGCAACGACAGCTCGCTCGTCGAGCTGGAGGCCGCTGTGGACGCCGCGTGGGCCCAGATCACCCAGGCCGCCACGGCGTCGTTCCCACGCGTCTAGTAATGAACCAGGCTCGTGACCGGTGCGTCGATCTTGCTGCGACCGCCGAGGAAGTCGAGCTCGACCATGAACACGCAGCCCACCACCGTGCCGCCAAGGCGCTGCACCAGCTCCACCGCGGCAGCCGCCGTGCCGCCCGTGGCCAGCAGGTCGTCGACGATCAACACCTGGTCGCCGGGCATGATGGCGTCTTCATGGACGTGCAGCGCGGCGGTTCCATACTCGAGGTCGTACGAGGCCGACACGGTGCGCCAAGGGAGCTTGCCGGGCTTGCGGAGCGGCACAAACCCTGCGTGAATCTGAGGCGCGACAGCGGCTCCGAAGATGAACCCGCGGGCCTCCATACCCACCACGAGGTCGATGCCCACCCCAGCCACCTGCCCACCGACCCAGTTCACCACATCCTGAAACAGGCGCGGGCTGGCGAGCACTGGCGTGATGTCCTTGAACACGATGCCAGGCTTGGGGAAGTCGGGCACATCGCGGATGGTGGCCTTCACGGCCTGAACGAGGGCGTGCGTCACGGGGACTCCGGGTGGGTCACAGGGCGTAGCGCGACACCACGAAGCCGACGACGATCAACAGACCGAACGCCACGGTGAGCTTCTCGAAGTGCCGCTCGATGAACGCAGCCATCACCGCACCCTTCCAGGCGATCAGGCCCGCCACCAGGAAGAAGCGCGCGCCACGCCCCAGCACACTGGCAATCACGAACGCCGGAATGTCCATGCGCGCCACGCCCGCTGTGATCGTGACGAGCTTGTAGGGGATCGGGGTGAGCGCAGCGATGAACACGGCCAGCGATCCCTCCGACAGGAACCGCTCGCGGAGGCTGTCGAACTTGTCGCCTACGCCGTAGAGCTCGACGATCGGCATGCCGATCCAGTCGAAAGCGTACATCCCCAGTGCGTACCCAAACAGTCCTCCGAGCACGCTGCCCACCGTACACACCGCGGCGAACCACAGGCTGCGGCGCACAAGTCCCAGGCACAGCGCCATCAGGAGCGGATCGGGCGGGATCGGAAAGAACGAGGACTCCACGAACGCGAGCACGAACAGGGCCGGCATGCCGTAGGGGCTGTCGGCCCACGACAAGATCCACGCATAGAGGCGACGAAGGGCACCAAACACCCCGGTGGTCACGGGCTCAGCGGTCGATTCGGTCACGGAGGACGTCCAGGTAGGAGTGGAGGGTGGGATCGCAGTGCAGCGGTGTGACGGTGGCGAAGCCCTCTTCGACAAGCGGCCCATCCGACCGGGGCGTGTTGTCGAATCGGACGTGGGGACCGCCAATCCAGAAGTAGTCCCGTCCAAACGGATCGGACCGCTGAGTGACCTGGTTTTCGTAGGTGCGGTGCCCCAAGGTGGCCGCTCGAATCCCGGCGAGCTGTTCTTTGGGGAGGTTCGGGACGTTCACGTTCAGCAGGGTGCGGGGCGGAAGCCCTGAGCTCGCCACCGCCTCGAACACCTGCAGCGCCACGAACGCTGCCGTGTCGTAGTGCACCGCATCCCCGCCGTCGGGGAGCAGGTGGAGCGACACGGCGATCGCGGGGAGGCCGTGCAGCGCTGCCTCGCGGGCGGCAGCGACGGTGCCCGAGTAGTGCACGTCGTTGCCGAGGTTGCTGCCTCGGTTGATGCCCGAGATGACCATGTGGGGCCGATCCGGCATCAGGCCGTGCAGGCCGAGGTACACACAGTCAGCGGGCGTGCCTCCCACAGCGTAGCGCTGGTGCCCACGCTGCTCGGCACGCAGCGGGCTGTGGAGCGTGATGGCGTGACTCTTCGCCGACTGCTCGTCCATGGGGGCTACGACCCAGACGTCGGCTCGCTGCGCCAGCGTGGCGACCAACACCTGCAGGCCGGGCGCGTCGAAGCCATCATCATTCGACACCAGCACGCGCACGAGCGTCTCCGAAGCGTCGCCGTGTAACGCGACCCCGCCCGCCGGGCGTCCGCGTGGCCGGGTTACCACTGCCGACCTTGACCGGTGGATGCATGACGATTCCCTTGCCGACACCCCAGCTCGGCACGCCGCCGATGATCGACCGGGAGTCCTCGTGGCTGCGCTTCAACGCGCGGGTGCTGGAGGAGGCCGCCGACAGCGCGAACCCCCTGCTGGAGCGGGCGCGCTTCCTCTCGATCTTCTACCGCAACCTCGACGAGTTCTTCATGATCCGCGTCAGCGGGATCAAGCACCAGGTCGACGCCGGCGTCGGCGTCCGGTCCCACCAGGGGATGGTGCCTCGGGAGAGGCTGCGCGTGCTGAGCGCCGAGATCTGCGCGGCCCTGGAGCGCGCCGACGCCGTTGCCGACGAACTCATCGCCGCGCTCTCCAAGGAGGGCGTCTCGTTGTGTGCGTTCAAGGATCTCGCGCCCGACGAGCGGGAGGTGTGGAGCCGTCGCTACCTGGAGCGCGTGCACCCCACGCTCACGCCCCTCGCGATCAGCCCGGTGTTCCCCTTCCCGTTCATCTCGAACCTGGCGCTCAACATCGCGGTGTACGTGGTGTCCCCGCAAGGCGAGCGACGCCTGAGCCGCATCAAGGTGCCCGACGACCTGCCTCGGCTCCTCCCCGCCCGGCCTGATGAGCCGGCCCGTCGTCCGACGAGGCTCCTCCCGATCGAGTCCTTGATTCGGGCCAACCTCAGCTCCCTGTTTCCCGGCATGAAGGTGCTCACGCCGTACACCTTCCGCGTCACCCGCGATGCCGACGTGGAGATCCGCGAAGACGAAGCCGACGACCTGCTCACATCGATCGAGTCCGAGCTGCGCAAGCGTCGGTTCGGACAGGCGGTGCGCCTCGAGATCGACGCCAGCGCCCCCGCGGACATGGTCGAAGAGCTGCGCGAGGGCCTCGACCTGTCCGAGGAGGACGTCTACAGGGTGCGCGGAATGCTCGACCCCGCGGGACTGGGTGGCCTCGCCGACCTCGAAGAGCCGGCGCTGAAGTTCCCTCCCCTGATCCCGCGCCCCTCTCCACTAGGCGCGGGCGCAGAGGTGTTCGAGCACATCCGCGCCGGCGACGTGCTCGTGCACCATCCGTTCGACAGCTTCGCCAGCGTCACCGACTTCGTGCGGGCCGCAGCGCGTGACCCTGCGGTGGTGGCGATCAAGCAGACGCTCTACCGCACCTCCTCGGGCTCGCCGGTGATCGGCGCTCTGCTGGAGGCCGTCGAGCGGGGCAAGCAGGTGGCGGCCGTCATCGAGCTCAAGGCCCGCTTCGACGAAGAGAACAACATCGGCTGGGCCCGACGGCTCGAAGAAGCAGGTGTGCACGTGATCTACGGCGTGCCCGGCCTCAAAGTCCACGCCAAGCTGGCCCTCGTGGTGCGCCGGGAGGGAGACAGCTTGCGTCGGTATGCGCACGTCGGAACGGGCAACTACAACCCCCTGTCCGCGCGGATCTACACCGACCTCGGCCTGTTCACGTGTGACGACGACATGACCGCTGACGTCGCCGATCTGTTCAACCGCATCACCGGCTTCAGCCTGCCTTCCTCGTACCGGAAGATGCTGGTCGCGCCACGGTTCATGGCCGCAGGCGTGCTGCAGCTCATCGCCGCCGAGACCGCGCGTGCACGGGCAGGCGAGCCCGCGCACATCGTGATCAAGTGCAACGCCATCACCGAGGCCAAGATCATCGAGGCGCTCTACGAGGCGAGCCAGGCGGGCGTCGAGGTCGACCTGCTGGTGCGCGGCGTGTGCAGCGTGGTGCCCGGGGTGCCGGGCACGTCCGAGCGCATTCGGGTGCGGTCCGTCGTGGGTCGTTTCCTGGAGCACAGCCGCATCCTGTGGTTCCTCAACGGTGGCCAGTCCACCGCGTGGATGGGGTCCGCCGACCTGATGGACCGCAACCTCTTCCGTCGTGTGGAGGTGCTGGTGCCGATCGACTCCCCCCGATGGCGCACCTGGCTCCGCGACGTGCTGCTTCAGCGCTACCTCGACGACACCGAGCGAACGCGCGTGATGCAGTCCGACGGCACCTACGTTCGCACCCGCGATGCCGACACCTCCGGCGTCGACGTCCACCAAGCCTTCCTCAAGGAGTCGGGCGCGTGACCGCCCCAACCTTCGTGCGATGGGGATGGGCGGTGGTGGGCATCCCGTTCGCGGTGTGGGCCCTGTGGCTTGCGCTGTGGCCGCTCGCGTTCTGGGGCATGGTGTTCGACGACTCGTTCTACTACTGGGAGATCGCACGAAACGTCGCTGCCGGTCAGGGCTCAACCTTTGACGGCCTGAACGACACGAACGGGTACCACCCCCTGTGGATGGTGATCTGCGCGGGCCTGTTTGCCCTGGGGCTCGACGGCGACACCACGGCGCTGCTGTCGGTCTGGCTGCAGCTGCCGATGCTTGCGGCGGGTCTGGCCTGTATCTGGCACGCCCTTCGCCCAAGCTTCGAGCGCCGAGCGTCGAGCGTCGACCCTGCGCTGTACACCGGCGTCGCCCTCCTGTTGATCCTGGCCGCTTCGTCGAAGGACGTGGCAAAGCTGTGGCTGAACGGCCTGGAGTCGGGCGTGGTGCTGTTGTTCCAGGCCCCGCTGTTGCTGCTCGCAGCCCGCATCGACCTCCTGGACCCAGCCGCCCGCCGCGCGCGCGCCATGGGGTCGGTGCTGCTGACTGGGGCGTTCCTGGCCCGCACCGACGGCGCCCTCCTGCTCCCAGCGATCGCACTGTGGGCGCTGCCTCAGCTGATGAGAGCCCCGAGACCTACAGCGCGCGCCCTCGTCGAGCTCCTGCTCGTGCCGTCCCTCGTGGTGCTCGCGTACATGGGCGTCAACCAGGTGTGGATGGGTACGCCGGTGCAGGTCAGCGGGCAGCTCAAGCGCGCACCCTTCGCCGTGTGGCGCTTTGCGGCAGCGGGGGGCGTGATGATCGTGCCCCTGGCAGCGGCGCGCGCGCTGCGAAACCCCGCCCAGAGCCGCACCTCGGAGGTCGTGGCCGCCACGGGCTTCTTCGGCATTTTCTGCGCGGGCCTGCTCGCCTACTACGGCTTCCTGCAGCTGTTCGCGCGCTTGTGGTACTTCGGGCCGATTGCGCTGTGGGGCCTCCTGGTGGCCGGTGCAGCACTCGGCGACCTCATGGAGCGTGGCGCTGCTGAGAAGCCTCACCAGGTGCCTGCTCGCGCCGTGGCTCCGCTGCTAGGCATGGTGGCGGTTGTGGGGCTGATCGCTGTGGCACGCGGAGCCTACGCACTCGCCACAGGCGACTCCACGACCCCGCTTCTGGCCAACCGCGACGCAGGTCTCCACATCGCCGCCACCTTGCCCGACGACGCGGTGCTCGCTTCCTGGGACGCAGGGGTGCTCGGCTTCTACGCCGACCGACCGGTGGTCAACCTCGATGGTGTCGTGAACAGCGGCGACTACCTGCGAGCACTACGCTCGGGGCGCACGGCCGAGGTGCTCGCCGACGCGCCGATCGGCTGGGTGGTGAACCACGGCTTCGTTCGAGGGGGGGCCAAGAGCCTCCAGCAGAGCGCTTCAAAGCTGCTGGGTGAACGTGCCGACAGCATGCGCCTCGTGGGCGTCTGGCCCTTCTTCATCGTCGCCAGCCTCAACGGCGGGGCACCCACGGCCAACGCCATGCAGGTGCACCTCATGGCGCTGCCGAGCACTGAGGTGCCCGAGCCGGCATGGCACGACGTGAGCCCACCCTCGGGCCACTGACTTCGGTCGATGCACAAGGAAGGCCCGCCGTTCCGTTTGGGTTCGACGGGCCTTCGATGTGGATCGGGGCGACTGGATTTGAACCAGCGACCCCCAGCACCCCAAGCTGGTGCGCTACCAGGCTGCGCTACGCCCCGAAATCGGGCGGCCTGTATGCCGGTTTGGGGGACAAGGTCAAGGCACGACGTGGGGTCAGCGTGTCCCATTGCCGTACAGATCGGCTCGAAGCGCACGAATCTTCTCGCGAAGCGCATCGACACGACCCGACACCGCGCGGAGTTGATCCACGTCGGTGACCAAAGCGCCATCACCCTCTCGGGCATCGGCCAGCGCGCGCCGTGCACCCGCCACCGTGAAGCCCTGCGTGTAGAGCAAGGACTTGATGCGCAGAAAGCGCTCGATGTCCTTTCGACGGTACATCCGCTGCCCCGACTCGGATCGAAGGGGTCGAATGCGGAACTCGCTCTCCCAGTAGCGGAGCACATGGGGCTCAACACCCAGGAGCTCCGACAGCTCGCCGATGCGGAAGTGTAGCTTGTCGGGGATCTCGATCGCCTCGACGGCGGCGGGATCCCCGCTCACTCGGCGACCTCTGAGACCGGCGCTACCTCGGTGAGCTCGTAGAGCTTCACGACGAACACGTCGTCGCGCTCCTCGCCGTCGGTTCCGAACGAGGCGATGGGCCGCGTCCAAAGGCCCGCCTCGGCAGAGTCCTGGTCGAGCGGGATGGTCCACGTGCCGCGCGTGCCGGAGTCGGCGTCGATCTCCACGCGCCCCACGCGATCCGCGTACGCGTCGTCGATCACCACCCGGACCGTGTGAACCGTGCCAACGGGACCAGAGCCTGGATCCACCAGAACCTGCCCGACGACGCGCGACCCGCTGGTGCTGTGAAGATCAGCAGCCACAGCCGGCCCCGCTGAGTCGCCCAAGGTGACCGACACCGACACCTCGTCGGCCGAGTCGTTGAAGCGTTCCCACACGGTCTGGGTGGCAGCATCGCCCGCACAGGCGGCCAGCACCACGGACATGGCGATCAGCGCACGCACACAACCTCCGAGACGCTGCGCAGACGGCAGCGCTCGTGACCTGTAATCCGCAGCGCGGGCCTACGCGATCTTCGCGCTACCGGTGGAGGCACCATCAGGGCGGAGGCCACCGAGGTGCCCCCGCGCCCAACAACCTCAGCTGGCGAGCGCAGCCTTGGCAGCCGTGACGATGGCGCCGAACACCGCAGGCTCACGGACCGCGAGGTCGGCGAGCATCTTGCGGTTGATCGAGATGCCGCCCTTCTTCAGGCCGTGGATGAACACCGAGTACGACACGCCATGGGTGCGGGCCGCTGCGTTGATGCGCTGCGTCCACAGGGCCCGGAAGTCGCGCTTACGGAGCTTGCGCCCGATGTAAGCGAACGAGTCGGCCTTCATGCGGGCCTCGATGGCCTGCCGCAGGCGCTGACGCCCGATGAAGAAGCCCTTGACGCGGGCCCGGAGCTTACGAATGCGAGTGCGGCGAATCATCGCCCGCTTAACGCGTGCCATGGAGGACTCCTTTCAGACCGCTTCCCAACCCGATGGGCGGTTGCGGTGAGTCGATTGAGGGTGAAAACGAACCAGGAACCTGCCGGAGACTACCCGTAAGGGAGCATCTCGCGGACGTGACGCGCATCCGACTCGACCAAGCGGCCGGACATGCGCAGCTTACGCTTGACGCCCTTCTCCTTCGCCGACGTGTTGTGGCGCAGGTTGGCGTGCTTGAACTTGACCTTGCCGTTGCGGTTCACCGAGAACCGCTTGGCGGCGGCGCGCCGCGTCTTCATCTTGGGCATGGGGGGCTCCGAAACGACCGGGCGGGTCTAATCGATAGGGGTTGGACGCGCCAGCAGGGCTGGAGCATCGGCGAGGGGCGCGGGTTCACGAAAGAACCCGGAACCTCTCACTCCTCGTCGGAGTCATCCGGCGGAAGCGGAGGAAGCTCGGGCTCCTTCCCTGTGCGCGGCTTGGGCTTGCGCGTGGGGAAGATGACCATGAACATCTGCCGGCCTTCCATGCGAGGCGGCGTTTCCACCGCGCCGTAGTCCTTCACAAGCTGAGCGAAGCGGAAGCACTGCTCCTCGCCGATCTGCTTGTGGGCCATCTCGCGGCCGCGGAAGCGCACGGTGAGCTTGACCTTGTGGCCGTGCTCCAGGAAGCGCTTCGCGTGCTCGACCTTGAAGTCCATGTCGTGATCGTCGGTCTTGGGCCGGAGCTTCAGCTCCTTGAGCTGCACCTGGACCTGATTTCGACGCGCGACGGCTTCCTTCTTCTTCTTCTCGTACTTCAGCTTCCCGTAGTCGGTGAGCTTGCAGACGGGGGGGCGTGCGTTGGGCGACACCTCCACGAGGTCGAGACCGCGCTCCACGCCGAGACGGATCGCGTCTTCGGTCATGAACTCGCCGAGCCGGTTTCCTTCTTCGTCGATCACGAGCACGCGAGGAACCCGGATCTTGTCGTTGACCCGCGGCTCGTTGCTGTCGTCACGCTCGGGCTTGTCGGGGCGACGAGAAGGTCTACGGCGCAATGGGGCTCCTGGGAGGCGGTGAGTCGAAGCGCCCGGCATGGACGCGGCCGGCGAGATGCCGACAAGGACTGCCCGGTGGCAGCGGAGAACCCACGCAGCAGACCGAGTCATCGATCTGCTGCGTGAGAATAGGCGCGAGCGGGCTTGAACCGCTGACCCCCGCCGTGTCAGGGCGGTGCTCTCCCACTGAGCTACGCGCCTGGGATCGGGGCCCGACTAACGGGAGGCAGGGGCGGGTGTCAACGCGTGGCCGGCACGGAATCGACGACCACCACCACGGTACCGGCACCTGCCGCCTGGGTGCCGGCGACCTCGGTACGCCACACGTGCGCATCTGCTTCGCCCAGCACCACCGCCCCGTTGACGACGCTTCGAGCCACAAAGACCGCCGGGTGCGTGCCCGCCACCCTTGCAGCGGGAGCCGCCGCCGTGGTCACCCACACAGCCGGTGCTTGATCGAACGCAGAAGTGCGCCACAGGGCGCCGTCGTAGAGCAGCTCTCCCGCCTCCGAAACCAGCTGCGGCGAGAACGAGAACGGCACAGCGAGGCCTCGCGCATCGATGACCACGCCGCTCGGGCCCTGCGGAGGCTTGACCTCCGCCTGAACGCTGCGGGACAGGCTCCACGGAGCGAACGCAGCACGCAGATCAACCGCAGCGACGACCTCCACAACGCCGCTGGCCGAATAGCGGGTCTCGATCACCGCCCAGCGCTCGACCGCCCGAGCGGCGTCGAACCCCGGCAAAGCCCCAGAGGTCTGCCCCGGAAGCAGCGGCACCGCACCCACCCACGCCGACAGCGCCGCCTGCGCCTGACCGATCGCGGTCTGCTCACGAGCGCTTCGACTCACGCCGGGGGCGGCGGTCGCCGACGTGCCGACCACCTCCAGCTGCACGGCGCTCCAGTTGATCTTGGCGTCGCGCCCGAGCTCCTGCACCACATCAGCGGGCCCCGCAGCCCAAGCCCAACCCGCCAGCAGCCACGTCAGGACCATGACACCTTCGCCCCCTCTCCAAACACCGACACGACGCCGTCGACAAGGCTCTGGGCCGGACGAACTGCGACACCGTCGAGCAGGTAGGACGCTGCATACCGCCCCTCCTTGCGGATGACGAGGCGGACGGGACGCTCGCCCTTCTCGCGAGCAAGCACATCGAGCAGCTCGCGCAGTCGGAGCGCGTCGGACCGCGCGTGGGGGAGGACGATCTGCACCTCCCGGACCGTGCGGGCTCGCACCTCGCTGATGGGCTCGGCGGACTGCCCGAGCAATCGAACGTTGTCGCCATCTCGCTCCACCCGCGCCACCACGAGCACCGGCTCCGCAGCCCGAAGCGCCCGCTGCGAGCGCGCCCAAGGATCGGGGAAGAACGTGGACTCGCGGCTCGCTCGGTCGTCTTCCAGCACCACGATCGCCATGCGGTCGCCCCGGCGCGTGCGCGTCACCCGCACGTCGGTTGCGAGCGCCACCACCCTCACCTCCTCCCCCGAATCACACGCCTCTAGGTCGAGCAACGTTCGGGAGGCGTACTTGCGCACGTCGTCGGCGTAAGCCTGCATCGGATGGGCCGTGAGGTAGAGGCCGAGGACCTCACGCTCGTGCTCGAGGCGCTCCACAAGGGGCCACTCCCGTGCCGCTGCATACCGGAACGGCGTGACCACATCGGGGCCGCCACCGAACATCGACACCTGCCCCGAGCGCTTCTCCTCCCGCTTGCGCAGCGACTCCGACAGCAGCCCGTCGACCGACGCGAGGAGCTGCGCGCGGTGGACGCCGAACGCATCGAACGCGCCGGCCTTCACCAAGTTCTCGGCCACACGCCGGTTCATCGCACGCGGATCCACCCGCTCGAAGAAGTCCAGAGGATCCCGAAACGACCCACCCGCCCGCGCCTCCAAGATCGCGGCCACCGACCCCTCGCCTACGTTGCGGACGGCTGCCAGGCCGAACCGAATCACCGACGGCGATCCTGCTGCTGCCGAGGCCTCCGCCACCGTTCGACGCGGGACCGAGAAGTGGCGCATCGAGGCGTTCACGCAGACCGGGAGGATCTCGAGGCCTGCTCGCCGACAGTCTTGAATGTAGAGCAGGATCTTGTCGGTGTTGCCCGACTCGATCGTCATCAGCGCGGCCATGTACTCCGGGCGGTGGTTCGCCTTGAGCCAGGCCGTTTGGTAGCAGACGTAGCCATACGCGGCAGAGTGGGACTTGTTGAACCCATACTCGGCGAACTTAGCGAGCAGGTCGAAGATCCCGCTCGCCTGCTCCTCATCGACTCCCCGCTCCACCGACCCCTGCACGAAGCGGTTGCGCTGCTTGCCCATCTCGGACGCGTCTTTCTTGCCCATGGCGCGGCGCAGGTTGTCGGCATCGCCGAGCGTGTAGCCCGCCATCACCTGCGCGATCTGCATCACCTGCTCTTGGTAGATGATGGTGCCGTAGGTGGCCGAGAGGATCGGCTCCAGCATCGCATGGGGGTAACGAACCTCTTGGCGGCCGTGCTTGCGGTCCACGAAGTCGGCGACCATGCCTGACTGCAGCGGTCCTGGGCGGTAGAGCGCCACCAGCGCCACCACATCGTCGAGCAGGGTGGGCTTGAGCCGCGACAGCAGGTCGCGCATGCCGCCGGACTCGAGCTGAAACACGCCCAGCGCATCGCCTTCCTGGAGGAGCGCAAACGTGCGCGCATCGTCTACGGGGATGCGTGCCAGATCGATGCGAACGCCCGTGTTCTCCTCCACCATCTGCACGGCATCGCGGATCTGATCGAGCGTCTTGAGCCCAAGGAAGTCGAACTTGATGAGGCCGATCTTCTCGGCCGCCTTCATGTCGAACTGGACCACCGGCCCGCCCTCCGGCGAGTCGCGGTAGAGCGGCGCGTAGGTGACGAGCGGTCGGTCGGCGATGACGACGCCCGCTGCGTGCACGCCTGTCTGCCGGCAGAGACCCTCGATGCTGCGGGCTACGTCGAAGACGCGTCGCACCTTCGGGTCGCCCTCGTAGTGGCGCTTGAGTGCTTCGGACTCGGCCAGGGCTTTGTCGAGGGTGGTGCCGAGATCGTCGGGCACGAGCGCCGACATCCGGTTTGCGTCGTCGAAGCCCAGATCGAGAACCCGCGCCACGTCGCGCACGGCGGCCTTCGCCTTGAGCGAGCCGAACGTGATGATCTGACTCACCAAGGCCGCGCCGTACTTCTCGCGAACGTGCTCGATCACCTCCTCGCGCCGATCCTGACAGAAGTCCACGTCGATGTCGGGCATCGACTTTCGACCCGGATTGAGGAAGCGCTCGAACAAGAGGTCGAACCGGATGGGATCGATGTCGGTGATCCCAGCCCCATAGGCTGCAAGGGATCCAGCAGCGGATCCTCGGCCTGGACCTACCGGAATTCCATGATCCTTCGACCAGTTGATGAACTCAGCCACGATCAGGAAATAGGCCGCGAAGCCCATGTCGTTGATGACGCCCAGCTCGTACCTGAGGCGCTCGTCGTACGCGGAGTGGAGGGCGGGATCCACATCGGCAAGGCGAACGGCAAGGCCCAGCCTCGCGTACCAAGCAAAGTAGCCGTCGAGGTTGCCTGCGCCCTTAGGGTGCGGCGGGAACTCGCCTGTCGCCAGGCCCAGCCCGAACCACCGCGGCGGCGCAAACGCGGCGTAGAAGTATCTCCAGTTCTCCTCGGTGTCGGGCGTGTGGTCGGCGGTAGGTGGGTGCGGCGGCTGGGTGGCTGGAAAGTGGAAGCTGCCCGTGGGCAGAACATAGCGGCACCGCGCCGCGATCTCTCCGGTGCGATCAATGGCCTCGCCATCGTTGGGAAACACCTCCCGAACCTCGGCCTCCGACTTGAAGTAGGCCTGATCGGTGGGAATCCGGATGCGCCGGACATCCGTGAGCGAAGCGCCGAGCGCGATGGCGTGGAGCACCTCGTGCGCTGCAGACTCCTCAGGCGTGCCGTAGTGGACGGCATTGGTGACCACGGTGAGCAGGCCAAGCTCCCGCCCGAGCGCGCGCCCAGCCTCGTTCACCACGTCTTGGCCCGCCAGACCCACATCGTGCAGCTCGATGAACAGGGGCTGATTCCCGATCGCAGTCTTCAATGCGACCAGCCGCTCCCGCCCCACCTCTAGCTCACCGCCGAGCGCAGGTGCCCCGAACGCGCCGCGCAGGCCTCCGGTGAGGAACACCAGCCCTTCGTGACGCTGCGCCAAGAGGCCGAGATCGATGCGGGGCTTGAACGACGTGCCCTCGAAGATGGCCTGGGTGATCAGCCAGCACAGCGCAAGGTAGCCGGCTTCGTTCTCGACCAGCGCGATGATCTGGTAGCCGCCATGCGCACCCGCGGGATCCACATGGGTCAATCCCTCAGGTTGCACATGAAGTTCTGCCCCGAGGATCGACTGAATACCTCGCTCTTTGGCTGCCGACTGGAAGGCTACAGCGCCGTAGAGGTTGCAGGTGTCCGTGAGGGCGACCGCGCCCATGCCCAGCGCGGCCGCCTTCTCCACCACGTCGGACGGATCCAGCGTGCCATCGAGCAGGGAGTACTGCGAGTGGACGTGCAGGTGGACGAATGACATCGCGACCTCCCCCCCACCCTATCGCGCACGCGCGTCAGAACCTGTCCGTCGTGGACGCAGGCGGCACACAGTCCGTGCCGTCGGTGATCACCGACTCCAGCCGGGCGTCATGGGCCACCCAGCCTTCAACGATGTCGACGGGCACATCGAGTCGAAGCAGGGTCTGCCGCAGCAGCGCAAGGCGCCTGCGAAAGTGGCCCGAGGAGATGCGCAGAGGTTGATGGACCTGCGAGATGCCGCGCCCCGTGTAGGTGAGGTCTCCGCCGAGGTGGCGAGACGCGAGTTCCAGCTCGTGCTGGACGATGCGCTCGCGATCACGGCCCTCGAACAGGTAGCCGATGATGTCGTCGGCGAAGAATCGGTCGACGAAGCCCTCGACCACGGCGCGCACCCCGGGCTCGCCCCCGAGCTGCTCCCACGCGCTCAAGGTTTCACCGTGTGATTGGCGCGCGAGAGGTCGACGAAACGAGGCTCATCCCCGGCAAGATCATGCTGCAGCACCTGCCACGTCGAGCTGACGCGCTTCACGTACCCGCGGGTCTCACGAAACGGAATGCGCTCGACCCACTCGTCCAGCGGCAGCGCACCGCGCTCGGTCAGCCACTGGTCGACCCGCCCCGGCCCGGCGTTGTACGCTGCGAACGCGAGCGGTAGCACGCCACGGTACCGACGGATCATCGTGTCGAGGTAGGTCGCCCCGAGGCGTGCGTTGACCGCGGGGTCGAACAGATCGCCCGTTGGGATCCCGAGGCTCTTGGCGACCTCGGTCGCGGTACCCGGCATCAGCTGAGCGAGCCCCTTGGCACCCGCGTGCGACACCACGCGGACGTTGAACAGCGACTCTTCGCGGGTGAGCGCATGAAAGGCGCGCCAGGGCCACGCGAAGGGAGCCGCCGCAGCACGTACCTCGGCACCATACCGATCCGGGTACGCCAACCGAACGATGGCGCGCTCGTTCTCGCCGAGCGTGCTCAGCGGGTGCGTTCGTAGCCACCGGTGCATTCGCGCGTGCGCCTCCAGCCAGTCACCGGCCACCACACGCAGCTCGGTCAGCCAGGCCACGGCGTCGGGGGAGGCCGCGTCGAGGTCGACGTCGGACCACACGACCAAGGCCTCGCGCACCAGACCCACTCGAGCCAGCGCGACACCGTCTTGCACGGCGGGGTCGGCATAGAAGGCCTCGGGCACATTCCAGCTCACCGGCTCCGGCGCGTCCGAACGGAGCTCGGCGAGCGCCTTCGCCCGCTCGGGTGCGAGCTCAGCGAGGCG
The DNA here is from genome assembly GCA_964396405.1 of uncultured Enterobacteriaceae bacterium. GTDB lineage: Bacteria > Myxococcota_A > UBA796 > UBA796 > JACKEO01. The sequence continues at coordinate 45,046 of CAYNFK010000004.1, read as the reverse complement.
AGACCACGCCAGCATGGCGTACCAGCCGCGGGGACGCGCCTGCACCAACGCCTCCCATTCTTGGAGGGCGGCCGCCCGTGCGGCGCCATCCGCTACGGCCTGGGAGGGACTCGCCGCTGTCGGGTAGAGCTTCCATCGTGCGGCCCAATAGGCACCCGCAGGCACGTGCACCTCATCAAGCCGAGGGTTGAGTCGGCTGAGCCGCTCCGCCACCTCCACGGCCTGTGCGGGACGGCCCTGGTCGTAGTGAGCGAACGCGAGGCGGAACGCAGCCTCAGGCGTGGTGTCGCCTTCGGGGCGCTCATCAAGCGCCCTCAACCACATGGTCGCCGCCTTGTCCTTGTCGGCCGCCTCCCACCACGCGATACCCGACCGGGTCAGACCATCGTCGACCATCGACGATGCAGGGTGATGTTGCGCAATGGACGCGTACGTCATCGCCGCGTCCTGGTAGGAGCCGCGACGGAACAGGGCCTCACCCGCCAGGTAGAGGAGCTTCGCGCCTTCGTCGCCGGGTAGATCCTTACACGCCGCGCCGTGAGGGCCCATCGCCGTCACCGCCGCGGAGAGCTCGTTGCGCTTGTACAACGCACGCACCCGCTCGTAGGTGAGACGACAGCCATCTGCGGTGGTCGAGAGCCCGGCTTCGGCCAGTGGCCCGACCAGCGCCAGCACATCGCCCCACGCCCCAGCGGCACCCAGCGCCGACGCCCGGCTCACCTGATCCGACAGCGACGGCGACATCGTCGGGTAGCGCTCGGCGAGCACTCCCTGGGCAAGCTTGCCCTCGGCGGAGCGCGGGTACGACGCCCACACGCGGCGCACCCACGGATAGGCCGCCTCCGACCCAAGGCCGTGGCGCTCAGCCACCGCCCACAGGACGACGTTGCCATCCGGCACCGGATCCCGGCGACTCGCGACCGCCTCCAACAGCGCCGAGGCATCTGCCGTTCGGCCCATCTCGCGCAGGATCTGCGAGCCCACGACCGCAGCGCGTGCTGCCAGCGCGGGCGTGGCAGCCGCGGCCTGCACCCGCTCCAGCGCTTCACCGCGCCGCCCTGCGGCCCTCAGGACCTCAGCCGACACCAGGTCGCGGTACCCCATGGGCACCGTGCCGGCGAACTGCATGGGCTCCAGAAAACGCAGTGCGTCCTGCGCACGATCGCACCGCACCATCGCCCACGACGTCACGAACGCGTAGTCTGCTGCTTCGGCACTCGACATCGCGCCTGGACGCAGCTTCAGCAGGCCGTCCACAGCGTGCGACCAGTTCCCCGTGCGCAGGTCGTCGAGCACACCCGACGGCACGGACCAAGCCAGCTGACGCTCCGCGAGCGGTACCTCCACCCCATCTGCGGCAGCAGCCACGCCTACGCGTCCAGCCGCCAGCCACGCCACCGCAAACCCAACGAGCCACCGAGCGCGCACACCCACCTCCACCGCAGGATCGACCTACCGTGAACCCGTGGTGGGTGCCGCCTGTTGCCGCCATCACGCCTGCACAGACGGGGACCTACGCTTCGGGCTCGTCCCCCGGCGTTTGCGCGGAGGGTGCTGCCGCGGATGGCGCGCGACGACCGACGAGGACACGCGCAGCCCTGAGCACCTTGTTGCCGTGCAGGTAGCCCTCCTGCGCGACCGCCACGACCTGCCCTTCAGGGGCGTCATCGGGAACCACCAAGGTGCCGATCGCGTCGTGCACCGTCGGATCGAAGGCGCTGCCAACGCCTGGAATCGTGCGCATGCCGAGCCTGCCCATCACATCGCCGAACCGCTGGTGCACCATGCGCAGGCCCACGAACAGGCCCTCGACATCGCCTGCGCCGGCTTCGATGCTGCGCTTGAGGTCTTCCACAGGATCAAGAAACAGGGAGAGCACCTCGAACTCCTTACGCTCGATGCGCACCTTGTCTTGGCTCTCCACCCGCTCTCGGAAAGAAGCCATCTCGCCCTTTTGGTCGGCATAAGCCTTGGAGACCGTGCGCAGGCGCGCCTCGGTGTCCCGAAGCTTCTGCTCCAGCTCGTCCACACGAGCCGACAGGTCTTCCCCAGGCTCCTCGGTCATGATCTCACCCTCGGGTGCGTCCGACATCCAAGCTCCCACGGCGCAGCTGCGCTCGACGGGCCCTACGGTAAGCGCGTGCGACGCTGCGGCAAGCGCGAGTCAGCGATCCGGGCCCCGCTTGAGGCGACCCAGCGCGCGACTGAGATCGTCGCGCAGCCGCTGATCCATGTCGCGCCGCAACGCCGAGCGCGCCTCACGGAGCGCGATGCGGGCCGATGCCACGGCCAGCACACCCACCAACGCCGCCAACGCGACGCCTTCCCACCGACCCGCGTTCAGCGCGCTCACGGTCCACGCGAGCCACACGCCGATCACACCGAGCGCCACGCCCTGAACCGCCAAGCCTCGCCGCTGCCACGCGCGAACGCGGTGAAGGGCTGCGATCAAGCGCTTGGTGTCGCCGCCCGGACGCAGCAAGCGCATCGCAGCAGCCGACGGCACCTGAAGCATCCCCGTCGCGAGACCCACCCGAAACCGATCGGCAGACGCGGCTGCACAGCCGGGGTCTACTTCGACAGCGTGGCTTAGGTCGGCGAGCGCCTCCTCCACCCGACCTTGATCCAGACGGGACAGCGCGAGCTCGCGCCACACCAGCGCGTCCCGCTCCAGGTACCGCGTGCCGACAAAGGCCAGCGCTTCGGCATCCGCGGGGCGCCCCATCAGCCTCGCGGCCAACGCACCCACCACGTACGCGTCGCGATGCCAGGGCTGATCGTCGACCCACGCACGGCAGCACAGCCAGAGGCCTGCGAGGTCGGCGCGGAGCACGAGACGCTCCATGTCGTCCCACGCGCCTGACACCTCTCCAGTGGCCGCCACAACGGGCAGCTCCATCACCTCAGCGGCGCGGCCCGTGAGGACGAGGATCGCGTCGTTCACGTCGTGGCGTGCGACGAGGCGTTCTTGATCGACGCCAGCCCCTTCGGTGACCGACGCCAGGCGCCGGAGGAAGGCCGCAGCCTCTCGGGGCTCGGCCTCGCGGTCCTCGCCGAGCGGGAGGACGTGCAGGAGCAGACCCGACCCACCCGCGACCGGCTGCACGAACCACGTGGAGAACCCACCCGCTCCAGGCAGGGAGGCGAACGACAGGCTTAGACGCCCGCTGCCCCCCCAGACAGGCCACAGCACAGCGGCGATCTCGGCCGCCAGCTCGGGGAACTCCACCTCAGGCCCCGTGGTGCCTTCCGGAGAAGTCCACCCGTGGAGGAGGAAGTAGCTTCGGCGCAGCTGAGCGATGCGCGCGCGACAGTGCCCCCGCTCAGCGGCGACCGTCTCGGGTGTCACAAATCGTGAGGCCGCGTGCGCGAGGCGGCGCTGGTAGAGCCGCACCGACGAGACGAAGTCGTAGTGGCGCACATCGCCATCCCGACCACGGATCTCCACGGGAAAGCCCACGACCTCGTCGTAGTCCTTGTCGGCGTAGCGATCGGGCTTCCCATCCTTCTGCATCGCGGGCGAGGGTCTCCGTGCGTCGCACACTACACTGACGACGGCCGCGATGAAATAGGGGCGGCCTCGATCCCGTAATCGGGTCATGCACCCGGTCTTGGAGTTGCCTTGCGTCCGATGCTCCTTCCCCACCCCGAAGACGAGGCCCGCTGGTTGGCTCGGGCGGTCGACGGAGAGTCCTCGGCGCGGGCCTGGGTGGTTGAGCGGTGGTCAGCCCCGATCTTTCGGTTCTGCCTGCGGATGCTCGGCAACGAAGAAGACGCACGAGAAGCCGCGCAAGACAGCCTCGTCAAGGCACTGGGGGCGCTGGATCGGTACGACGCTCAGCGGTCGTTCACGACGTGGATCTATGGCATCGCGCGCAACACGTGCATCGACCAGCACCGTCGTCGCTGGCGGCGCGCTGACGCGCCAACGGGCGACGTGGTCGATCCCGAGCCCTCCGCCGTCGACAAGCTCACCCGCATCGAGCGTGAGCGCACCGTGCTCAGCGCCCTCCAGACGCTTCCGCCGCTGTATCGCGACGTGCTGGTGCTCTACCACTACGAGCACCTCAAGTACGCCGAGATCGCCGAGCTGCTCGACCTCCCCATCGGCACCGTGATGAACCGCATCTTCCGCGCTCGCGGTCGCCTCCGCGACGCCCTCGTCAAGCAGGGCTTCACGCCATGACCGGGCACCCCGACGATGACCTGCTCGCGTCGTGGCTGGCGGGACAGGTCGGAGACCGCACCGCGGCATGGATGGCTGAGCACATCGAAGACTGCCCGTCCTGCGCGGCAAGGTCCGGTGCGCTCGACCCGCTGGCCGAGGTGTGGACCCTCACCTACGATCCGATGCCCCCCAGCGACCTCGTCGCCACCGTGCTCGCCCGGTCGGTCCCGCCGCGTCGGTCGAGGTGGCCGCGGGTGCTGCCGTTCGTGGGCGGCGCAGCGCTCCCGTTCGTCGCGCTGGCCCTCGCGAGCCCCGACGCGGGCCCGTGGGAGGAGCTCACCACGGTGCTCGGCAACACCCTGGCCCCCGATGCCCTCACCGCGATGGGGCTGCTCCTTGCGGGTGCGCTCGCCGTGACAGGCGCTGTGGCGGTGGCGCGCGCTACCGCCCTGGAGCCGCGGTTGTGACCTGCGTCGCAGCCCTGACGGTGATCCTCGGCGCAGCGCACGCCCAGCCTCAAGACGGGCTGCACGGGGCGTTCGACGTTCGGATCACGACCGTCTCGGTCGATCACTCCGTCCAGGCCGACCTCTGGCTGGAGGCTCTCGATCCCCTCGCCAAGTCGCGCGCGAGGCAGCTCCTGCGCCAGCGGCATGACACGCTAGAAGGCTGGCGGAGCCTGTTGAGCGACAGGCTCCTGTCGGGCGAGCTGTCGCCCGAGCTGCACGCGCGCCTCCAGGCCGAAGATGCCCGAGCCTTGGCCGAACAACAAGCGCTCCGGCAGGAGCTGATCCGACTCGCCGCGCCGGTACGAGAACACCCCAGTGCAGCGCCCGTCGATCGGGTCGTGTGGTGGGATGACCTCGTGGTGGAGCCCGGCGACCGCGTGCGCCACGCCGTTGCCATCGGAGGCGACGTCGTGGTCCTGGGTGAGGTCGACCGGCATGTCGGCGCGTTCGCCGGCAACGTTCGTGTCGTGCGGGGCGGCGTGGTGCGCGGACGACCCGTCGCGATGGCCGGCAGCGTGGAAGGGGTGCCTCCGCCGGCTCCCCCGCCGGCGATGTGGAAGGCTGCGATCGTCTCGGGCCTCGGCTTCTTGGGCGTCGGTGCCGCTGCGGCGTGGTGGCGTCCGCTCGCGCTGCGCAGCGTGGCGGACGAGGTGATGGCCCGCCCGTTCGCCACGCTCGCTGTCGGACTGCTCTCGGTGTCCGGAAGCTCGGTGATGGCGCTCGTCCTGGCGGGGCTTGGCCTCGGCGTGTTTCCGGTGGTGGCCACCGCGGCCGCCCTCGCAGGCTGCGCACTGGTAGGAACCGTCGGTCTCCTCGTTGCGCTCGGGGATGTGATGCTCTCGCCCCGGCCACGCATCCAGACGGCTGCAGGGCTGACAACGGCCCTGCTCGGCACGGGCGCGCTCATGGCGCTCCCCGCGCTGGGTCGAACCGCGGTGTTGGTCGCAGCCGCCCTCGCCGTAGGGGCTGTGGTTCGCGTCCTTGTGCGCACCGAAGCCTAGCGGCGACTAGTTCTCGCTCACGGGCGTCACGCCTGCCGCCCGGAAGTAGCGCTGCAGCACGGGAGCCATGTTGGCGGCGGTATTCTCGCCCCACGCATGCCCGTTGATGGACTCGCCGAGCGTGCCATCCGGGAGCACGGCGTAGAACGCTGGCACCGTGACGCCACCTCCGTCTACGCCCGCACCCGCCAGCGCGACCCGCCACACGTCCATGTCGAGCAACAGGATCCAGGTGCCCTCGAACGCCTCGAGCATGCGGTCGTCTTCCATCGAGGCCCGGAGCTCTCTGCACGGCCCACACCACTCCGCGTACAGCTGCACGAACGGCGTCTGCCCCGACGCTGCCGCCCGCGTTGCCTCGGTGAGCAAGACCCCCTTCAACCCATCGGGGCTCGACGGATCGGGCACCACAAAGGTGGTGCGCGCACTCGAGAGCGCCTTAGCCGGCAGCGGCGGCGGACCCTGAGGGATCGTGTACGTGGTGGCGGTGCCCGGCGCGCCTCCGAGCGGCGTTACCTCGATCGGAACGGCCACAGGGACCATCTTGGGTCCATCAGCTTCGACGACGTCCTCGACTGCGGGCGCCGGCTCGGGCGCAGGGCTCCCGCACGCGAGCAGCCACAGCATGACGATCATGCGAGACGGGCCTGAAGTCGGACCAGCACGGCCTCGGCGTCATCCGGCAACTCGGCCACGGCGTCCTCCAGGGCGGGGTCGGCGGCTACGGCCATGGCTCCGGCCGCCCGCGCCCCTTCGCCATCTTCGCTGCGCGCACGGGCGATCGCCACCGAGAGGTGCAGCCATCCGGCAAATGGTGACACGCCCTCCACGAAGCCCAAGCCCCGGGACGCCCAGTCCGCGGCTTCGTCGTTGCGACCCGCACGAAGCTCCAGCTCGGCGAGGCGCAGGTAGGCCTCGGGCTGTGAGGCCTCGAACGCCAAGCAGCGCTCGTAGTGTTGCGCAGCCTTGTCGGGACGGCCAAGTCGGGCATCCAGGATGCGACCCTTGATGATGTAGGCACCTGTGACGTCGTCGGGCACCGTGGCGTTGTAGATCACGCTGTTGTAAGCCGTGAGCGCCGCCTGCCAGTTCTCGTGGCGCTCGTGCACCGAGGCCAAGCCCTTGAGCGCGGGGACGTAGTTGGGGAACGCTTCCGTGGCGCGGTTGAAGCGCTTCAGCGCCTTGTCGTCACGCCCCGCGTGCAGGTCGACCAAGCCCAACATGGTGTAGATGTTGGCGACACTCTCAGGCTCGCCACGACCGCCCGTGAGCTGCAGGATCTGGTTGTAGATCGCCCCCGTCTCTTTCCAGTCGGCGGCGGCAGCAGCGAGCGGCCCCACGGCCTCCAAGGTGGGGAGGTGCGCGGGGTTCAGGGCGAGGGCCGCGTCAAAGCACTTCCTGGCAGCGACCAAGTCTCCGCGCTGCTGCAGCATTTCGCCCATGCGGTGGTGCAGCTCGGTGTGATCGACCCGCACATCGGGGTCGTCGGCATCCTCGGAGTCTTCGATCAGCGGCAACAGGCGCTCATGCAGCGCAAGCGCGGCGTCGCGATCGCCTTGCTCATACTGAAAGCGAGCCTCGAAACGGAGCGACTCGACGTCGTCGGGAGCGATCTCGAGGACCTGAAGATAGAGCGCGTGAGCCGCCTCACGGTCGTGCCGCAGCTCGGCTTCGCGACGTGCACCCTCCCTGAACTTCGAGGCCCGCACCCCAGGCACCGTGCTCGCGTTGGCCTGGGCCACCAGAGCACGCACGAGGCCGTCGTGATCGTTGAACTCCCTGTACGTAGCCTCGAGGAGCTCGCCCGCCCTGAGGTCGGGTGGCGTGCAGGCGATGGCCTCTTCGAGGAAGCCCACCGCTTCGTCGTCGCGGCCAGCAGCTAGGCAACGCTCCCCAAGGCCGCGGAGCAGCTCTGCGCGGGCGGCACCCACCTCCAGGCCGGCGAGCTGTCGGCCTGCATCCAGAAGAAGCGCGTCGTCTTCGCTGCGTCGCGCCACATCGACCAAGCCACGGAGGGCCTCGAGGTCGCCAGGGGCCGTGGTGAGGACGCTGCGCCAAGCGTCGGCACCCATCGCAAGGTCGTTGAGTTGATCGATCGCCATGTGCGCGATCTCTCGCTGGATCTGCGTGCGACGCTCACCATCGACCAACGCGTACTCGCGCTGCAGCGCCACCAGCAGCGTCTCGGGATCGCCCGTGCGACCGGCAAGGTCGCGAAGGCGCTCGAGCGCGTCGAGGTCGTCGGGAGCCAGGCCCAGCGCGTCGAGCAGCGCCTGCCGAGCCTCGTCAAACCGTTCCGCCTCGGTGAGCACCTCAGCCACCCGTCGATAAGCTCGAGCCGCGTCGCGCGGGTTCGGTGCGGTGGCTGCCAGCTCGCGCAGGTACGTGAGCGACGTCTCCACATCGCCACGAGCCCCTGCGATGCGCGCCAGATTCTCGGTGATCTCACGATCTTCAGGCTGCTCCTCGTGCAGGCGCACGTACAGATCCCACGCCACCTCAGACGACGCCAGCTTCTCCGCGAGCAGCCATCGACGCTTGCTCTCGAGACGCTCGCGCTCGCCAGGTGCCAGGGTCTGCTCACGACGCTCCGACCATGCGGCGTAGAGGGGCTCCCAGGACGAGGCCCGCACCAGCGCGATCTCGAGCCCAAGGCGATCCAGCAGCTCGCCCGACTGCGCCGCGAGCTGCCAGGCCTTCACCGACGTGTGGACGGATCCGCTCTCCACCCATCGCGCCACATCGCGCGCCGAGAACGACGCACCCCCCACGTCTTCGTAGAGTGCCAGAGCGGCCTCGCCCTGGTCGGCCAAAGCGAGCGACGTGAGCGCGACGAGAAGCCCATCGGTCGTGCCAGGGCGGTCGAGCAGCACCCGACGGGCCAGCTCGGCCGCGTGGAGATGACGTCCGCTGCCTGCTGCCAGCTCGGCTGCCTCCTGCCTGAGCATGGCCCTCAGTGCAGGAGCCTCGGACGCTTCCGCTGCCGCTTCAAGCGCACCCGCAACCCGCTCAGGGGCGAGCGGTGCGCGGGCCAGATCAACCATCCGCGCGAGCGGAAGGGTGCCTGCGTCGAACGCGCTCTCCAACGGGCCCCAGGTGCCAGCGGCCGCTGCGCGGCGCAGCCCGTCCGCTCCGGTGAGGTCGGAGCAGAACCCGGCGGCAGCCGACCAACGACCCAGCCTCTCCGCCAGGTGCGCGAGCACCGATGACGTAGGCCCGTCGGCCCCATCCATCCACGCAGCCACCGCCGAGGGCGTGACCGACGCCTCCACGGCGCACCAAGCCACCCGCGCGACCGAGTCGCCATGTGCCGCCTCGTCGGCCAACCAGCCTCGCCAGGTCTCTTCGTTGCCCGCAGCGCGCAGCGCGCGCAAGTGGGACGGGGCGTCGGAGTCCATTGGCTCCCCGCTGATCACGTCGACGCTTGACGCGAGCGAGCGGCCGAGCTCAGTGCCCTCGGCCAGGAGCCGCGACCGCAGCCGCTCCGGATCGGCCGCTCCTGCCAAGCGTGCCAGACGACGCTGCGCGACTTCGTGACCGGGTGCAACGGCGACCAACGCCTCGAGCGCGGAGATCGCCCCCTGCACGTCACCACCCAGCTTGCGCAGGCGCGCGACCTCCAGCCACCACACGCCCGAGACGTCGCCGGTGAGCTCCCGCGCATGGGCTTCGAGGCGAATGGCTGCGTCGATGGGCCTCCCCGCCCCTTCCAGCGCCCGCGATGCGGCCTCCAGCGCCATGACCCGGCCGCCATCTCCCTCCGCGGCGCGGCCCAGCAGTGCGAGCCCTTCGTCGACCTTGCCCGCAGCGAGCAGCGCTTGGCCCGCCTCGGATGCGCGCGCGGCGCGCACGGCAGGATCGATCTCCCGCTCTGAGAGCTGCACCAAGACTTCGCCCAGCGCGACCGGCTCAGCGCGACGGCGAAGCACCCTCGCCAGCCCGCGCAGCGCTTCGAGGTCGCCACGATCTGCGGCCTCCCGGAATCGCTGTGCGGCATCCGGCGACGCGGGATCGATGGCTTCGTAGGCCTCGGCTAGACGCACGAGGTCGAAGGGTCGGGGCAGATCCCAGGTGGACACCGCCGCCAAGATCGAGGCCACCAGCGCCTCGTGATCGCCGTCGCGCTCCAGCGCGCGGTCGACCACATCGCGAACCGTGGCACACCCCGCGTTCGCCACCCGCGCAAACAAGGCCCGCGCAGCCCCCGGGGCGATGCCCTTCGACTCCAGGGTGAGCGCGAGGCGCCAGCTGGCCTCCACGTCGCCTTCACCCCACACATCCACCAAGCGCTCTGGGGCCTCTTCGAGCCACCAGGCCTCCAGCTCGGTGGCGGCGGGACCAAAGCCAGCGCGGACCGCGCGGAGATACGCTGCGCCGGCCGCGTCGACCTCGCCGGCCTCTCGGTACGCACGCGCCGCAGCCCAGGCCCATGCCCCTTCATCCTGGGGGTGGCGCGTTGCGAGCGCTTCCAGGCGCTGAGCCCGCTGCCCGTGCTCTCCAAGACCCTCAAGCACACCGACGGCCACGGCCACAGCGCCCTCGTGGCTTGGAACCAACGCTAAGGCTCCCTCACAGGCCTCAAGCGCCTCCTGCAGGCGTCCAAGTCGCCAGAGCGCTGCACCGCGCTCGACGAACACGTCGGCACGGAGACTCTCGTCGATGCGCGGCTCAAAGCCTGAGAGGGCAGCCACAAGACCCTCGTTGTCGCCACGCCGACGCGCCAGATCGAGGAGGTCATCCCAGGCTGACAGTGCGTCCGGGTCCGTGTTCACGGCACGAAGGAGCGCGGCCATCCGAGCATCATCGGTAGGCGCCATCTGGGCAGCTCTACGCCACGCATCCGCAGCAGCAGCGCCGGTACGTGCTTCGGCAATCGCCGACCATGCGGCGGCACCAGCGGGCTCCTCGGCAAACGCGATGGCCTGGAGCGCGCGCAGTTCGTCGGCGTAGGTTGCGGACGGGTCGGCAGACTCCTCTGCCTCAGACAGCTTGGCTCGCGCGCCGGAGCGGTCGCGGAGGTGGTGCAGGCGGACCCACGCCGAAGCGACGAGCAGCGCCGTGGGGTCTTCCGCGTGCTCAAGCTCCAGCTCAATCACACCCACGGCCTCTTGCCACGCTTCGGAGCCGGAGAGCAGCGAGAAGCTGGCGGACCGCCGACCTGTGCTGCCGTCGAGCGTCTCGACCAGCTCGGGGCTCAGACCCACCCGAGGGGTGGTCGTAGCGAGCGGCGGAGGCTCAAGGGTGCGGGGAAGGATGCTGTCGAGAAACCCACCACGGGCCACGGGCTTGCCGGGACGGCGCGAACCCGAGAAGCGCGGTGGGGGCGGTGGGGCCACGGGCGCGCGGCCCGAGCCGGAGACCTCCGCGGTGTGCGCGGCTGCCGCTTCCGTCGGGGCGGCCTCGGGCACGGACGAGACAGCCTCCTCGGCGGGGCCTTCGGCGACCTCGAACGCAGGGGGAGCTGCGACAGCCTGCACGGCGTCGGGCTCACCGGGGGCCTCTGCAGCCAGCTCTTGCACCTCGACGGGGTCCGCGGGGAGGCTGACGGGCTCCTCGATCGCAGCCGCCCGCTCGTCGGGCTCTTCCACCTTCGGCACGGCAGGCGCCGTGGAGACGGTGTCGATGTCTTCGGGTGCTGCCGCGGCAGGCGGCAGGGCAGGGCCGTCGTCGGCGGGCGCTTCGGCCACGTCGTCGTCGAACCACGCATCCATCTCGGGATCGTCGAAGAAGTTCGACGCCGCATCCAGATCGGTCTTCTTGTTCTTCGGGCCGGCCAACACAACCTCCCCACCTGTCCGGGGGACCGCGATCCGTAGCACCCGCACCACCGTGGCACCACCGCGAGACGCCGCGTTTACAGGGCGCCGGGGACCACGCTCAGGATGGACCGCAGGTTGTTGTCGTAGAACATGAACCCGACCCCCAGGTAGCCCGTGAAGTAGCCGTTCTTGATCCCCAGCACGATCTGCTCAGCACCGGCCTCGAAGTACACGTTTCGCAGGGGCTGCCACCGCAGGAACAGGCGCGTGTTGGGCACGCCGCTCTCGGCGACCGCTGGGTAGGACCCAAACCGCAGGCTGAACAGGTCGAAGTGAAGCTGAAGTCGATCGCGCAGGAAGTACCCAGTGACACCCGCGCCGCCGCCGCCTTCGCGGAGGCCGACGCGGACGCTCGCGTTGCCCCAGCGCTTCTCAATCTGGAAGGTGAACTTGAAGCCGCGCTCACGCGTCCAGCGGGTCTCGAAGGTGTTGGTGGCCTCGCGGTAGACCTCCTTCTGCGTGACCGTTCCTTGGGGGTGGTCGACGAACTCCACGAGGTACCAGAAGTCGCTCTTCGCCTGGAGGCGGATGCCGATGGTGTTCGAGCCCGACCACGCCAGCTCGTTGCCCGTGGGGAACTTCACGGTGTCGGCCGGCTCGGTGCCCGCGTAGAACCGGCCCGTGTAGTAGAACATGGGGCGCAGGCCGAACAGGCTGCCGACGGCGCGGTCGACGTTCTTCACCGTGCGGTTGAGGTTGTCGATCGTCGTGCGATCGTTGAGCAGCGCGCCGATGGTGCCTTCCCCGCGATCCATCTTTCCGGTGATGGAGGAGATGTCTTCCGCGGCCACATCGAGATCGTCGGTGAGGTCCTTCAGGCGATCCATCTCATCATCGACATCGGCCGCGATGTCGCCGGCGTAGCGCTCCAGCGACTCGGACAGGCGACGCACCGAGTCGACGATCGCGTCGATGTCTTGGCTGTTGCGCTCGGCGAGTCCACGAAGCTCGCCGGTGAGCGCGTCCACGTTGGCCAGCGTGGACTCCACGTGGTCGACGTTCTCTTCCTTCTCGATCACCTTGCGCAGGATGGCGGTGATCGAGGCGATGTCGTCGGAGATGCGCTCGAAGTTCTTGGTGATGATGTCCAGATCACCGGCTTGGTCACGGCTCTTGATCCGGTCGCCGGCCTTCAGCAGCGCGTCTTCGTTGCTCGGGTAGATCCTCACGTACTTGTCGCCGAGCAGGCCGGAGGCCTTCACGTCGCCATCGGTGCCCACCGGGAGCTGGTAAGCCTCCCGAATCCGCAGCACGATGTCGGCCCGATCCCCTGCCACCTCGATGGTCTCGATCGAGCCCACCTCGATGCCTGCGATGCGCACCGGCGTGCCGCGGTTCAAGCCGTCGGCCGTGGCCACCGACATGCGCAGCGTGTAGCTCGCTTCGTCGGGACGTACGCCGTCGATGCTCCACAGGTAGCCACCCACCATCAAGATGAGGGCCACCAGCACGAACAAGCCGACCTTGAACTCGGTGGTAGAGCTACGCATACGGCTGTGACCGGCCCCCGACGCCGCGCAGGGCTAACGGCCGCGCTCCCATCGCGCCCCCTGGCACCCGTTCAGACCTTGATCGGGCCATCGAGCGAGCCCTCCAAGAACTGGCGCACCATGGGATCGCGGCTCGCTCGAAAGTCGTCGGGCGTGCCTTCCACGACGACCTGCCCCTCGTGCAGCATCACGATCTTGTCGGCGATCGAGAGCACGGCGTGCATGTCGTGGCTGATCACGAGGCTCGTGATGCCTGGATTGGCATTCTGGGCATCCACGATGAGCTGGTCCATCGCAGCCGTGAGGATGGGGTCGAGTCCGGTTGTAGGCTCGTCGTAGAGCAAGAACTCCGGATCACGAACCAGCGCTCGCGCCAGGCCCACACGCTTGCGCATGCCGCCCGAGAGCTCAGAGACCTGCTTGCGGTCGGAGTCGTGGATGCCCACCTGGGCGAGCAGGCCGCTCACCTTGGCGCGGATCTCGGGCTCCTTGAGGCGGGTGTGCTCACGAAGTGGAAACGCGACGTTCTCGTAGACGTCCATCGAGTCGAACAGGGCTGCGTGCTGGAACACCACCCCGAACCGCAGGCGCACCTTACGCAGCTCACGATCCGACATCGTGGTGAGGTCGTCATCCCCCACGAAGATCCGCCCCTTGTCGGGACGCAGGAGGCCCATGATGTGCTTGATCGTGACGGACTTCCCCGTGCCCGACCGACCGATGATGACGGTGATGCGGCCCTCGGGCACGATGATGTTGATGCCACGCAGGATCTTGTGCTCGCCAAACGCCTTGTGCACGTCGTCGTAGACGATGGCGGCGCGCTGCCCGGTGACGGGGTCGATCACCCGCTCGCTCAAGGGAGCGCCCAGGCGATGAAGAAGTTGCTGATCAGGATGGCCACGCTGGAGACCACAACGGCCGACGTGGTGGCATCCCCAACGCCCTGCGCGCCGCCCTTCGTGTACATGCCCTTGTAGCAGGCGACCGTGCCGATGATCGCGCCGAACGCGAGGCCCTTCACCAGCCCCGTCCAGATGTCGGCCCAGTCCACCCACTGCTGCAGGCGGACCACGAAGTCGGGGTGGGAGAGGCCGAGCACATGCACACCCACGAGGTAGCTGCCGAAGATGCCGATCGCGTCGAACATCGCGGTGAGCATGGGCACGGCGAGCAGAGCTGCCACAAGTCGTGGCTTCACGAGGTAGCTGATCGGGTCGACCGCCATCGTGTCGAGGGCATCGATCTGCTCAGTGACGCGCATGGTACCCAGCTCGGCCGCCATGGCCGAGCCCGCTCGACCGGCCACCAACAACCCCGTGAGCGTCGGTCCGAGCTCCCTGCACAGCGCCACGCCCACGGTCCCGCCGACAAGCCCCTCCGCCCCGATCATCTCGAAGGCACGGAAGGTCTGCAGCGCAAACACGGCACCGGTGAACGACGACGTGAGCACGATGATCGGCAGCGACTGCACACCGATGAACTGCAGCTGGTAGATGGTCAGGCGCAGCCGAAACGGTGGCAGGAACACGTTGAGCAGCCCGCCCAGGCCCACCCGAACGGCGCGGCCCACCTCCTCCATCGGTGCCCGCCAGCTGCCCAGCGTGCTGAGCGCCGCGCGCCCGACAGACTCCACCAGCCGCACCCACCAGGGAGACGCGATCGGTGCATCGGCAGGGGCGGGCAGGCTCACGGCTCGCGCTCTAACGCGCTGAGCGCCGCGGTCGCGTCGTCCCCTGCGGGTGCCAGACGAAGCTGAAACCGACCCCCGAACATCGTGCCATCCAGCACCAGCCGGTCGTCCGCGACACCCCAGGTCCAGGTGCTTCCGTCCATCGCGCGCAAGGCCTCTCCGAGTCCAAACCCTTCGGCCGGCAGCACGTACGCGCTCGCACCGCGGCCGTGCACAGCCATCGAGCCTGGGATCACATCGTGGAGCGACAGCTGCCGCGGTCCCCTCACCCGCCAGGTACCTCGCGCTGTGCCCGACGTTCCCACTCGTCCTGCTTCTTCCACCTGCTCGACGGGTCCGACAAATGCGTCGGCCAGGACGACGTCGAGCCGACCGCTGGGCAGAAACCTGTAGGTCAGGCCCCGGGCGCCAAACATGCGTCCCGCTCCTTCCGCGCTCCGCAGCTCCCAGTCCCCTACGGGACCGCCCGGATCGGGCAGGAAGCTCGCACCGTGCTCGCACGCCACGGCCACAGCGCGCAGGGGCGTGTCGGCCACAGCCCAGGCCGGCGACACCCCACCTCGCCCTTGAACGACGACGCGTCCGCCGCGCGGATGGGCTGGAACCTCCAGCCGCGCCCACGACCAAGGCCCCAGCGACGTCGGCACATCGACGCCAGGCGGCAGCTCAGCGCCCGGCAGCGCGTGCAGGCGACCCGAGCCCAGGATCCACCGTCCGGCCTCCACGAAGTCCTTCACCTCGACCTTTCCCGCCGTGAGCGCAGCCACGGCCACAGCCTCCGCGTCACGGCCTCCGGCCTCCCACGCGCGCACCACCGCCAGCCCCGTCCACGGCCGGCGCTCGGCGTCGGCGTGGCCTGCTTCCCACAGGGCGGCGGCTGCGATCTGCAGCTCTGGCGCTCGCCGATCCACAAGGTGCAGGATCAACCCCGTGGCCAACCATGCGGGCGAAGTGCCTGGCAGGTCACGCAGCCCCATTGCTACGAGCACATCCACCGCCGCGCGCCGCCACCGATCGAGCGCGTGCGGACCCCCCGGCT
Source organism: uncultured Enterobacteriaceae bacterium (assembly GCA_964396405.1). Taxonomy (GTDB): domain Bacteria; phylum Myxococcota_A; class UBA796; order UBA796; genus JACKEO01. The sequence goes on along the minus strand of CAYNFK010000004.1, from coordinate 29,327 downwards.
CGCCCGGCGCGACCACCCCTTCGACCATCAGCCGCGCAGGCAGGTGCAGGCCGTCGGCGTGCAGCTCGGCCTGCTCACCGCTCAGATCCGCAGCCACCACGGGAATCGGCACGACCCGCCACGCCGCGAGCACACGCTCCACCACCTCGCGGGTAGGCTCCAGCAGCGCGTCGATCGCCGTGTTCATCGAGGTCCTCGGGGGCGCTCCCTCAGCGAAGCGCCCCCCTGCGTGCTATGCCGCAGGGCCTGGAGCCGCGACGTGCGCTCGATCGTCACCCTCCTCACGACGGCGCTGTGGGCGTGCACGAAGCCGACGGCCGAGCCACCCGTCGACGACACGGCCGGGCCGGTCGCCACCGATGAGACCGACCCGAGCACCGACGACACCGAGCCTGCTGTCGAGACCGACGCACCCGAGCCGCTGAACCCGGTCTACCTCGGACCCGAGCAGATCTGCGCGAGCCCAGCCGACTCCCGCAGGTTCATGCCCCTGGAGGGTGGCAGCGCCTGGGATGCCCGCCCGTTCGATCCATCGGCAGGCTCGCTGTTCGTCGGAGGAGGCCTCGGCGCAGCCGACTTCACCGGCGATGGCCGACTCGATCTGATGGTCACGGCCGACGAGCTGGGCTTCCGGTTCTGGGTGCAGCAGGCCGACGGTACGCTCACCGACCGGACCGCCGACCTGCCCGCCATTCCGCACGACTCCACGGGCGTCACCCCCGTGGACCTCGACGGAGACGGTGACCTCGACGCCGCCGTCACCACGTTTCGAGACGGCTACTTCCTGCTCCGCAACGATGGCCTGGGTCGGTTCGACGACGCGACGGCAGCGCTCGGCGCGCCCGTGCCGGCCGACCGACGCTGGATGTCGAGCTCATGGGCCGACCTCGACCAAGACGGCGACCTCGATGGCTTCATCGCGGCCTACGGCGCTCTGGGAGGGGGTCAAGGACTCCCGCTCGGCGACGCGTCGCTGCTGCTCCAGCGCGGTGCCACCGGGTTCACGGATCTCGTCGAGGGGCGCGAGACCGACGACAGCCTCAAGACCGGGCACACCTTCGCCGGCGCGTTCGTGGATCTCGACGACGACCGCCTCCCCGAGCTCTACCTCGTGAACGACTTCGGGTTTCGCTGGCCGAGTCAGGCGCTGTGGAACGAAGGCGGCACCCTGGTCACCCGTGCGGCGGTCGGCGCGGAGCAGCGTCGCGAGAACATGGGGCTGGGCATCGGCGACCTCAACGAGGACGGCACGCCCGACCTCTTGGTGGCTGCGTGGAGCCAGCTGGGCCTGTTCACCTCGTCCGGCGGCCAGTGGTTCAATGTGGCACCCTCGCTTGGACTCACGCTCGCGCCGGCGCGCGGTCAGCACGTGGCTTGGGGGGCCGAGCTCGGCGACCTCGACAACGACGGCGATCTCGACGCCGCCGTAGCGCTCGGTTTCCTCGACGTGAACAGCGGAAACCCCACCGCCGACGACCAGCCCGACGCGATCTTCCTGCAGGCCGACGACGGCACATTCTCAGACGCCGCCCAGACCCTCGGCCTCGACCACCCCGGCTGGACCCGCGCGATCCTGCTGGTGGACTGGAACCGCGACGGCTTCCTCGACGTGCTTCGCACCGACCTGCGCGGTCCCACGGCCATCTTACTCAATCCGTGCAGCGATGCGGCGTGGACCCGCGTGCGCCTGGAGCAGCCCGGGCCCAACCCGTTCGCAATCGGGGCCCGCGTGCGCGTGCAGGGTCCGGAGCGCACATGGACCGCCGACGTGCGTGCAGGCGGCACCAGCTACGGCTCGGCGGGTCCGCCGGAGGTCCATGTCGGACTGGGCGCGCTCGAACGGGTGGATCTCGAGGTCACGTGGCCCGATGGCACCGTGATCGCGTACCCCGGCGTGCCCACCCGACGTGACGTGCGGATCGTGCGACCATGAGGCACGCCCCCTGGATCGTGGCCGTCGCGTGCGCCACCCCGGTAGGCCCGGCCAACGACGCTGACGACATCGAAGGAAGCGACACCCCGACCGTCGACTCGATCGATACCGACACCCACACCGACGCCGACACCGACGCGCTCCCTGTGCCGTCGCCCTACCTCGTCGACGTGGTGGCCACGCCCGGCCCGCCGTGTGTCGACCCCAGCGCGCGGGGCCTGAGCGGTGGGTTCCACCCGCCCGAGAGCGACGGCGACTGGGCCAACCAACCCGCACCTGGCGAAGCCCGCACGCTGTTCACCGGCGGCGGGGTCGCCGTGGCCGACGTCAACAACGACGGGCTGTGGGACGTGTTCGTGGCGCGCCGATCGGGCGTGCGCCTGTACCTGCGCGGCGAGGACGGCCTCCTGCACAACACGAGCGACCTTCTCCCCGAGGGTCGGGAGGTGGCAGGCCTCGCTCCGGCCGACTTCGACGGCGACGGTGACCCCGATCTGGCCGTCACACGGTTCGGCCTCGCCGATCAGCTCTGGCGCAATGACGAGGGCACGTTCGTCGACATCACGGGCGACGCGAACCTGGGCGATGCGGGGCTGCTGCGCAGCGCCTCGGCCTCCTGGGCGGACTGGGATCGTGACGGCGATCTGGACCTGTTCATTGGCGCGCACTCAGGACTGGATGGGATCGACGGCACCCCTTCCGATGGTGCGCGGCTGCTCCTCCACCGCGGCGACGGCACGTTCGAGCCGGGTCCCGAGCTGCCCGAGGCCGTCCGAGACGCCCACCTGTTCTCGAACGGCTGGCACGATCTCGATGACGACGGCTGGCTCGACCTCTACACGGTCGCTGACTTCGGCCACACCCGAAGCAACGCCCTGCTGTGGAACCGCGGCGGCGTGCTCGTGCCCGACAACGACATCGCCGGCCTCGATGTCGCCGTGCAGGGCATGGGCCTCGGGGTCGGCGATCTCAACGGCGATCGGGTGCCCGACCTTGTCGTGGCGGGCTGGAACAACCACCGCCTCCTGACCTCGTCAGGCGGTCGTTGGTACGAAGGGCACAAGGCCATGAACATGGTCCCCGACCTCAAGCGTGCGCAGGCCGTGGGTTGGGCCAGCGAGCTCGCCGACCTCGACAACGACGGACTCCTCGATGTGGTCATGGGCTACGGCCACATGTGGACCCAGGAGGCACCGCCCGACGAGCCCGACGAGATCTACCGCAACACAGGCACGGTGTTCGAAGCCGTAGGGGAGGCCTGGGGATTCCATCACCCTGGCCAGACCCGCTCCGTGCTCCCGGTCGATCTCAACAACGACGGCTGGGTCGATCTCCTGCGAGGCGACGTCGAAGGGCCAGCGACGCTACACCGGGCACGCTGCAGCGAGGCGGCATGGCTCTCGGTGCGACTGGAGCAGCCGGGTCTCAACCGGGATGCCATCGGTGCCTCCGTGACCGTCCTCGCGGGCGCAAGCGCCCAGTCTCGCTCGGTGGTGGCTGGCTCCACGGGCGTGCTCTCGGGCGGTCCTCCGGTGCTCCACTTCGGCCTCGGGGATGCCTCGCAAATCGACTCCCTCACCGTGCGCTGGCCCGACGGTGAGGAGATCCACGTCGCACCTCCCCTCCTCCGCCACCACCTCCTTATTCGCCGCACGGAGCGCTGATGCGCCGCTGGTTGCCTCTGCTGCTCGCCGGGTGTGCGAGCGAGCCCGTCCCCGACGACCTCACAGACCCCATCGGTGGCCTGTGGTCGGAGCTCGGCCGGGCTGACGCCGAGCTGTGGGCCCTGGCTGTGCTCGACGTGCTCGATCGCGTCGACCCCACAGCACCTTCGGACGGCCAGGTGTTTCGTCCAGAGCCCCTCCCGGCCATCGCGATGCGACCGGACGGGGGCCCTCTGCCCGCCACCATCACCCGCACCGGTGCGCTCGGAAGCTCCGTGCACGACGTCGATGCGTGGCGGCGCGCGACGGGCCTCACGGACCAGGGCTGCCAGGTCGACGCCCAGCTCACCGGGTGGACCCGGACCTACCAAGTGGCGGACTGCTGGGGCCTCGGCGCCTGCCGGGACGCACTCGCAACCAGCGAGGTGGCGCGCGGTGCCGACTCGCTGGCGCTCTCGGAGCGGGCTGCCCGGCTCGACGTCGACGGTCGGTCGCTCTGGGTGCTCCTGGGCGCATCGTCGTCCACCGGGCCTGGGTGGAGCGCGTTCCTCCACCTCTCGGCCTGGGCCGAAGATCCCGACGACAGAGGCAGCACCCGCTGGCTCCGAGCGGCATGGGAAGATCGCGCCGGCGCGGTCGAGGCGGACCTCACGGCGAGCGTGCTGGCCACCGCCGGTCGGGCAGAGGCCTTCCTCGACGCAGGTGTGCCCACCTGCGAGGATCGAGAGTGAACGGAGCCGTCATGCGCCCACGCCTCGGTCTGATCTGCGTCGCCCTCGCCTGTCGCTCTCCGGGCCCCGATGATGCCCCCTCGAAAGGCGACGACACCGCTACCGACACGCCGATCACCACCGACGACGGCGTCGAGGAGACCGACGAGACCGACGAGCCTGGGCCCACCGACGACCCAGTGGAGTCCGACATCGACACCGATGCCCACAGCGACATCGACACCGACGACACCGGCATGGGCCTGCCGCTCTGCTTCCCCGGACCGCTAAGCGACGGCACCGCCTGCCTCAGCACCGTGCCAGCACGCTCGTGGGGCCCCGACTGGGACTATCCAAGCTCGGCCGACACCCGCTACAGCCCTCCCCGGCGCTTCCTCGACCTCACCCAGGTCGATGCGAGCGCACGCTTGTCGGCGAACTTCGTGCTCTCCGAGATCGCACAGGCGGTGAAGGGCCGCTGGGCGCTGGTGCAGCCGCACCTGGTGGAGCACCTTCAGGCCGTGCGGGATGCCACGGGCGGGCCGCTGTTCGTGAACTCGGGCTACCGCAGCCCGGCCTACAACCGCGGCGTCGGCGGCGCGTCGTTCTCGCGGCACCAGTGGGGCGATGCGGCCGACGTGCGGTCGGAAGCTGTGGATCTGCTCCTGCTGGGCAGCCTCTGCCTCGACGAAGGCGCCGGCTGGGTGGGCTACTACGAGACCCACGTGCACTGCGACTGGCGCGACGACCCCAACGATCCCGTGCTGTTCGGTGCCGCCTTCCGGTCGGCCGGACCGCGAGAGCTTCCCGCCGAGCGCTCGGCGCGACTGGTGCTCGGTCCGCCGCTCACGGCACCGGCAACGGGCTGGGACGAAGGCGAGCCGCTCCGGATCTGGCGGTTCTGGGATGCCCGCGGCGCGGAGCTCTCCACCCAGCGCGGGGCTTCGGCGCAGCCTCCGGACGGCGCACGACGTGTGAAGGTCGAGGTCGGGCAGGAGATCGTGCTCGAGGCCGAGCTGCCCTCTCCCTGACGCAGCGAACACGCTAGGTCTCCGACCCCGGAGGTCCTATGTCGCTGTCTGGAAAGACCCTGCTCATCACCGGTGCGAGCCGTGGCATCGGGCTCGCGATCGCGCTCAAGGCGGCCCGTGATGGGGCCAACATCGCGATCCTCGCCAAGACCACCGAACCGCACCCACGCCTGCCGGGCACCATCTTCACCGCGGCGGAGGCCATCGAAGCCGCTGGCGGGCATGCGCTCCCCCTCGCCACCGACATTCGGCATGAAGACCAGGTGCAGGCCGCCGTGGCCGCCACCGTGGAGCGCTTCGGCGGCATCGACATCGTCATCAACAACGCCTCGGCGATCTCGCTCACCGACACGCCCCACACCGACATGAAGCGCTACGACCTGATGCACCAGATCAACGCGCGCGGCACCTACCTGGTCACCCGCACGGCCCTTCCCCACCTGCTGAAGGCCGCCAACCCTCACGTCCTCGTGCTGTCGCCGCCGCTCAACATGGCGCCGTACTGGTTCGGCGCCCACGTGGCCTACACGATGGCGAAGTACGGCATGAGCCTGTGTGTGCTGGGCTGGGGCGAAGAGCTGCGTGGGCGCGTGGCGGCCAACGCGCTGTGGCCGCGCACCGTGATCGCCACGGCAGCCGTCCAGAACCTGCTGGGCGGAGATGCCATGGTCGATCGCGCCCGCACGCCTGAGATCCTCGCGGACGCGGCCTACGCGATCTTCCAGCGTCCTGCCGCCACCACCACGGGCAACTTCTTCTTGGATGAGGACGTGCTGCGCGAAGAGGGCGTCACCGACTTCACGCCGTACGCGCACAACCCGGCGTTTGCGGACGAGCTCGCGCCCGACCTGTTCTTGTGATCCCTCACACGGCGAAGAGGGCCAGCGCCCCCAGCACCAGCGCCCATGCCGCCGTCATCCAGAACACGCCGCCGGTTCGCCAGCCGTCGGCGCGGGCCTCCACGGCCGCGCCCACGAGCCCGCCGGCGGCAGCCAGCACCAGTCCGATGGCGAGCGTGCGCCACGGCTCAGAGGTCCACGGTGCAAGCACCAAGGTAGCGCCCAGCAGACCCCACGGAAGGCCCACCGCCACGGGCCGCCACGCCGTGTAGTGCAGGTCGGTGTCGGGGCCGGCTTCGGTGACACGCAGCGCACCCAGGCGCTTTACGCGGGAGCGCACCGCAGGCAGCAGGGCCGACGCGAGCTCCACCCGCCCCACCCCATCGGTGTGCACCACGTAGAGCGTGCCGCGGTGACCGCGCGCCTCCCAGCGAACCTCCTTCACTTCGTTCCAGCCCACCCACGGCGACCACACAGGTCCCACCTGAACACCGGTCGTCGACACCAGCAGCCGCGTGTGCAGGCGCGCCACGGGCCAGAAGAGGCCCAACGCCACGCCGACGCCCGCGCCGGCACCGAGCACAGCGCCCGCCAAGGCCGAGGCCACGCAGGCCAGCGCGAGCACCGTCATCAGCCAGGGCGTGGGAGCGCCGCCCAGCACCAGCCCCGAGAACCCGCCCGCATCGGTCCAGTCGGCCGTGAACGGGAGCTTGGGAAACCGCTGACGCAGGGCCGCTCGAACGCCACCGTAGCCGGGCTCGATGGGCACACGCAGGCCAGGGCCCGCAACCTCCAGCCACGTCGTTCCACGCCATTCATCGAAGTGCTCATGGAAGCCGAGCACGTCGGCATCGGCCACCGGCCGACCGTCGACCTCGATGCCCTCTGCGCCTACGGAGAGCCCCATCGATCAGCCCGGAGGCCAGGACAACGGGCGTCCGCCGAGCACATGAACGTGCAGGTGGGGCACCGACTGCCCGCCGTGACGACCATCGTTGATCACCAAGCGAAACCCAGCCGCCGCGATCCCTTCTTGCTCGGCCACCTGACGCGCCACCACCAGCAGGTGACCCAGCAGCCCCGCGTCGTCGGGCGCGACGCTGGAGATGCCCACGATGGGCTTGCGCGGGATCACCAGCAGGTGCACCGGCGCTTGCGGCGCGATGTCGCGGATCACGATGCAGGAGGCATCCTCGAACACCCGGGTAGCGGGAATCTCGCCGTCGAGGATGCGCTGGAAGATGGTCATGGTCCGCCCTCGGCATCGCTGGGTTCGTTGGCCGCCGCATCCACCCACGCCACATAGCCAGGGTGGCTCCGCGCGGCGTCCACGTCGAGCACCAGGATCTCAGGAACGTCGTAGGGGTGCAGCTCCGCTAGACGCTGGACGAGCGCGTCGACTGATCGTTCGGCCACCTTGCACCACAGCTGGACCTCGTCGGCTTGCTCCAGCCGCCCCTTCCACCTGTAGGTGGAGCGCACACCGGACGCCTGGACGCAGGCTGCGAGGCGCTCCTCCACCACCGAGCGGGCGATCCGGGTCGCTTGGTCGGTCGGCACGGCGCACAGCACGATCCTCACGCGACCCCCGCCTAGTACCGCGCGTCGATCAGCAGCAGGAAGGCGCGATCGGGCTGGGGCGTGCGCACGGCCATCACAAAGGCCCGGTTTCGCCGCACCGAGATCGAGGTCTCCACAGCCTCGGCTCCTGGTCGCTCGGTGCGCACCACGAGCTGCGCGTCTTCGGTCTGGTGGCGCGTGAGCTGAATGTGCACGGTGCGGCCATCGGGCAGCACCACACGACCCGACGCCCCGTCGGCGAGGAGGAACTCCTCGCTGCCCGCGGACGTGAACGACGAGAAGCCCGTCTTCGTGAGCATCGGGGCTACGGCCGCGAGGCGCTCATCGAGGCGCGGTGCTTCCTGGGTGGCCACCACCACGCGCACCGACACCCGCACGCGGGCAGGCAACGGGCTGGGCATCACCGGGGCCGGGGCTGGCGCTTGGGCCCACGCAGGCACCGCGGGCCCTGAGCACACGAGGCCCAACCACAGCCACCACGAAGCGCGGGTCATAGCTGCGCCCCGTCATCCACCCAGATGATCACGGGCGCATCGGGCCCCTCGGGCAGCTGCACGAACACCGACGCGTTCTCACCGTACCGCGCGCCCTCGAGGGCGAGCTCACTCGCCGACGCAAACTCCATCGACCGCTCCACGAACGGGGAGTCGGACTCGGCAGCGGGATCGAAGAGGGAAGGGGCCACCAGCGCCCACAGGCTCACCGCCGCCGCCATCGCCAGCGCAGCGAGCGTCCAGTTGCGAGCGTTGGCAGGCATCGGAATCGTGGGCTCTACGGCCGCCGAGCCTCGGCGAACCTGCGACATCACCTTGTCGGCCACGTCGACCGACCCAGCTTCCGCACGCACCGCCTCCGCCACGAGCTGGGCATCCCACCCCGGCACCGACTCGGGGTCGGCAAAGCCCAGCTCCGGGGCCACACCGGTCCAGATGCGCGGGCACGCCCCCGCCTCGAAGGCGACAGCTTCGCGAACCCAGCGCCCCACCTCAGCGAGGCCCGCCAGCTCGGCGCGCAGCGCCGGATCCGCCGACACCCTCAGGCTCGCCACCTCGTGCTGCTCGCCATCGAGGGCGGCATCGAGAAGGCCCGACATCCACCCCTCGGGTAGCTCTTCTCGGGTGAGCCGGTCGACCAGCTCGCCCGCAAGGTCGATTCCGCCCGCTTCTTCGGCGAGGGCCGCTTGCAGGGGACCTTCCACGGGGCTCGGCACGCCGTCCAGCACCTCCAGCCACAGCGCGGCGTCGTCGACACTCAGCGTGTCATCGCCCGACGGGATCATCCCCGCCCCAGCGAGCGCACGCAGCGCCACCTCGGCAGACTCCTTCGACGGACGGTCTCGCCAGGTGATCAGCAGCGCTCGGAGGGTCTCGTGCATGCAAGTCCTTGGTGGCAGGATCGGAGAGACGATTGAGGAGGACCTTTCTTCAGCCCAGCGTCAGGGAGATGTCAGCGTCGGGCATCCACCCAGGGCTGCAGCACCTGCTGCAGCTTCTTTCGACCGTAGAACAGTCGGGACATCACCGTTCCTTCCGGCACGCCCACGATCTCGGCGATCTCCTTGTAGGACAGGCCCTCGACCTCCCGGAGCAGCACCACCTGGCGCTGATCTTCCGGGAGCTTGGACATCGCATCGAGGATCGCGCCCTGCAGCTCCTTACGCTCGAGCGCCTTGCGGGGACTCTCGTTGTGGTGGATCTCGTCGACGGCACCGGTGCCATCCCGCACCGCCACATCTTCATCGGCTCCAGCCACAGGCCCCTTGGCCCGGCGGCGCACAAAGTCGATCGTGAGGTTCATCGCGATCCTGTAGATCCAGGTGTAGAACCGGCTGTCTTCGCGGAAGGTGTGCAGGCTGCGAAAGGCCTTCACGAACGCGTCCTGCGTGAGGTCCTTGGCGTCTTCCCGGTTGCGCACCATGCCGAACACCAGGTGGTACACCCGCGTCTGGTAGCGCTCGACGAGCCCGCGGTAAGCGGCCGCATCCCCATCACGCACCGCCCGCACGAGCGCGAGATCGTCGGCCTCACCCGACGCCGAGCGCACCATGCCCAGGAGCAACAGCCCGAGCGGCCAGCCCCCAGCCAGCGCGTCCCACACGATCCCACCCATTCATCCTCCGACCGGTCGCGCCCGTCCCTATCGTGCTGGTCAGCCGTGGGCCTCGTCCCACGACCGACCCACCGCCGTCTGCACCTCCAGCGGCACCGCCAGGGAGGCCGCACCGCTCATCCGCGCCGCCACCAGCGACCGCACGGCGTCGACCTCGGACACCGGCACCTCCAGCAGCAGCTCGTCGTGGACCTGCAGCACCATCCGGGCAGAGAGTCCACCGTCACGCAGCGCCCCGTCGACGTCGATCATCGCGAGCTTCACGATGTCGGCGGCCGTGCCCTGGATCACCGTGTTCACCGCTTCACGCTCGGCTGCCGCGCGCTCCACGAACTGGGAGCTGTGAATCTCGGGCAGCAGGCGCCGACGTCCGTAGATCGTGTCGACGTAGCCCTTCTCGCGGCAGCTCTCCTTCGTGGCTTCGATCCACGCGCGCACCCGCGGCATGCTCTCGAAGTAGGCGTCCATCCAGCGCTGGGCCTGCTCCCGCGAGATCTGCAGATCGGAGCCGAGGCGAAACGCGCTCATGCCGTAGAGCAGGCCAAAGTTGATCGCCTTCGCCGCGGAGCGCTCGGCCACGGTCACCGCATCGGGATCGGCCCCGAAGATCTGCACCGCCGTGCGCTTGTGGATGTCTTCCCCACGTCCGAAGCCGTCGATCAGCACCTCATCTCGGGTGACGTGCGCCAAGATGCGCAGCTCGATCTGGCTGTAGTCGGCCGACAAGAAGACGTGGCCAGGATCGGGCACGAAGCAGCCACGAATGCGCCGGCCTTCCCGTGTGCGGATGGGGATGTTCTGCAGGTTCGGATCCGCCGACGACAGGCGCCCCGTGGCCGCGCCGATCGCGTGCAGCGTGGTGTGGATGCGTCCGTCGGCCGCGACGTACTCCGGCAGCTTCGAGAGGTAGGTGCCGCGGAGCTTGTCGAGCTCCCGGTACTCCAGCACCAAGCCCGGGAGCGGGTGCAGATCGGCCAGCTTCTCCAGCACATCGGCCGCTGTGCTGAACCCGTCCTTGAGCTTCTTGCCTGAAGGTAGCTTCAGGTCGTCGAAGAGCACGTCGCGCAGCTCGTGGCGGGAGCGCAGGTTGAACACCTTGCCCGCGGCTTCGTGGCAGCTGGCTTCGACCTCGGCCAGGCGCCCGACGATCTCGGTCTCGACGGCACCGATGCGCTCGGTGTCGAGGCGAATGCCTGCCGCTTCCATCCGGGCGAGCACGGGCACGAGCGGGAGCTCGATGGTGTCGTAGACGTGGCGCAGCCCGTCTTCCAGGCGGGGCAGCAGGCGGGCCTCCAGCCGACCGATCGCCGAGACCCGCTCGATCGCGTCGGCGATGGGATCCTCGGTGGTCCGCAGCGCCGTGCCGAGGTGACGCACGGCCTGCTCACCGAGATCGTGCGAGCGGCGGTGCGACGCCAGCAGCTGATCCAGCAGCCGCACATCGCCTGCGACACCTGCGACCGCCACGTGGTGGGCCTGGAGCCGGCGCACGTCGGCCTGCACGCCGTACCCGACCTTCGGCACGTCCGCGCGACCCAACAGCGACAGCACCCTGCCGCGCACCATGAGGTCGTCGAGCGGCACGTACGCCGCGGCCCCCTCTTCGTTCGCAAGGGCCACACCTGCGAGCTCGTCGGCCTCCCACACCGGGAGCACAGCCCGCACCGTGCCCTTCGCCCACGCCTCCAGCGCCGCCTGCGGCGTCAGATCCACGCGCTCGGCGGCCTCGGGCTCGGTGGTGTCGGGCAGCAGCTTGCGCGCAGCAGCACCAAACTCCCAGCGGTCAAACATCGCGCGCAGCTCGGCCTCATGCAGCGGCTGCGGGCGCAGGTCCTCCAGCGTGACATCGAGCGGCACGTCGAGCGCGATGGTGACGAGCCGCTTCGACAGCCGAGCGATCTCCGCGTCGGTGACGAGGTTCTCGCCGGTCTTGCCTTTCACGAGCCCCTTCGCCGCCGCCTCCAGCGCACCCTCCAGCGAGCCGAAGTCCTGCACCAGCTTCGTGGCCGTCTTCGGGCCCACCTTGGTGACGCCCGGCACGTTGTCGGAGGCATCCCCCATCAGCCCGAGCACGTCGATCACCTGGCTCGGCGGCACACCGAACTTCTCCACCACGCCATCGTGGTCGATCGTGAGGTTCTTGGCTTCGTCGAGGATGCGGATGTGGTCATCGACGAGCTGACAGAAGTCCTTGTCACCGGTGACGAGGAAGACCTCGCAGTCGGGCCCCCCGAAGCGCTTGGCCAGCGTGCCGAGCACGTCGTCGGCTTCGTAGCCTTCGGTCATGATCACCTTGTAGCCAAAGGCCTCCACCAGCGGACCCAAGAACGGCCACTGCTGCTTGAGGTCGGCCGGCGTCTCGGGTCGGTGGCCCTTGTAGTCGGGGTACAGCTCTTCTCGAAAGTTGCCACCGGTGTCGAAGCTCACGCACACGTAGTCGGGACGGTAGGTGCGCAGCATCTTCTGAAAGAGCAGCAAGAACCCGTACAGCACGCGGGTGGGAAAGCCGTCCGTGGCGTGGCGGGGCGGCAGGGCGAACTGCACGCGAAACGCGTGGTTGGATCCGTCGATCAGCAGCATGCGCGGCATTGGCGTCCTCCCGGAACCGACCCCTAACGGCGCGACCGCATGCGTGGACGTCCCGTCCGCACCGTTCGACGAGGCCCCGGTCGACACGCTACGCGGCACGGCCGCATGAGGTCCAGATGTCCTACAACGACCTGTTCGATCCCACCGAAGAGCACCGCGCGCTGCGCAGCATGATCCGCGAGTTCACCGAGCGCGAGGTCGAGCCGCAGGCCGCCAAGCATGATGCCCTGGGCGAGCTCAACGTGCCGCTCTTCCGCCAGCTCGGGGAGCTGGGTCTGCTCGGGATCACCGTGCCCGAGGCCTACGGTGGGGCCGGCATGGACGCCGTGGCGGCCGTGATCGTGCACCACGAGCTGTCGAAGTCCGACCCGGGCTTCTGCCTCGCGTACCTCGCCCACAGCATGCTGTTCGTGAACAACTTCTTCCACAGCGCCAGCGACGCCCAGCGGTCCAAGTACCTGCCGAAGACGATCTCCGGCGAGTGGGTGGCCGGCATGGGCATGACCGAGCCCGGCGCCGGCACCGACGTGCTCGGGATGACCACCACCGCCGTGCAAGACGGGAACGGCTGGGTGCTCAACGGCACGAAGACCTACATCACCAACGGCTGCGAGGGGCACTGCTTCCTCGTGTACGCGAAGGTGGACGGCAAGGTCACCTCGTTCGTGGTCGACCGCGACTGCCCGGGCTTCACCACCTCGCAGCACATCGACAAGCTGGGCATGCGCGGAAGCACGATGTCGGAGCTGATCTTCGATGACTGCCGCCTGCCCGCCGATGCCGTGATCGGCGCGATCGGCGGCGGCGTGGTGCACATGATGCGCAACCTCGAGATGGAGCGGCTCACGCTCGCCGCGATGAGTGTCGGCATCGCCGATCGCTGCGTCAGCATCATGATCCGCCACGCTCAGGAGCGTCAAGCCTTCGGTCGCCCGCTGGCTGCGTTCGGTCAGATCCAGCGCTACCTCTCCGAGGGCTACGCGATGACCGAGGCCGCCAAGTGCCTCACCTACAACGCCGCCCGCGAGGTCAGCGCCGACTCCCGTGCGCGTGTGCTGTCCGATGCCTCCAAGCTGTTCGCCGCGCCCGTCGGCAAGACCGTCGCCGACTACGCGATGCAGGTGATGGGCGGCTCGGGCTACTGCCGTGAGTACCCGGTGGAGCGCCTCTGGCGTGACGCCAAGCTGCTCGAGATCGGCGGCGGCACACTCGAAGCCCACCACAAGAACATCTCCAAAGACCTCACCCGCGAGCGGGCCCTCTGAGGCGCCTGCTCGTCACCCGCGCGCAGCCCGAGGCCGAAGCGGCCGCCGAGCGCCTGCGCGCGGAGGGCTACGCGGTGCAGGTGGTGCCGTGCATCGTGCGCGAGCGCCTCCCGGGGCTGGCCGAGATCCTTGCGGCCCACCCCTCCCCCGACGTGCTGCTGCTCACCAGCGCACACGCTGCCCAGTGCGTGGCCGAGGTGGCACAGCGGGGCTTTGCGCCCCGCGTCGTGGCGGTGGTGGGTCCCGCCACCGCCCTGGGTGCCCGCGCCGCAAGCTTCACCGTGGCCGTGCAGCCCGCGGAGCCCACCGGTGTGGCCGCGGTACACGCACTCGGCGACCTGAAGGGCCGCACCGTGCTCTATGTGCACGCCGAGGACGCCGTGGCGGCGACCACGATCGCGCTGGAGCGCTCCGGTGCCCACATCGTGCACGCCGTGGCCTACCGGACGGTGCCTGCGCCGGGCCTCCGGGCCGCACTCGACGCTGCGGGGCCCGTCGATCACGCCCTGTTCTACTCACCGAGCGCCGTGCACGCGTACGTAGCGGCCACAGCCCACGCCTCCTCCCACCGCTGCCCGAGTGTGCTGGCCGTGGGGCCCACCACGGCCGCCGCGTGCGAGGCCGCCGGCCTCACGGTGCTCGCCATCGCCACCCAGACCGACCTCATCGCGGCCCTCGCGGAGCTGTCGCCACCCTAACGAACGACCACCGGGCCGAGCACCACCCGGCGCATGCGCGACCGTGGCTCGCTCCCCAGCTCTGTGCCGCGCGCTGCGACCTCGGTCTCCAGGACCGCGTCGTAGGTGCCCGGAGGCACCCTGTGGGTGCGGGTCCACGGCGTCGCCACGCCGTTGCGCCCCACGCCGTCGCGCACCAGCTCGACCCCCTGCTCACCCTGCGGACCCGAGAGGCGGAGCGTCACGCGCGGCAACCACGCCGCAGCGAGCGGGCCGCCGTCGTTGTGGGTGAGTCCCCGGAGCTGACGGCTCGACAGCGTGGCCTCGAACCCGCCGGGTTGAGGGCGAACGTCCAGCAAGAAGTCGACGGGATCGTAGGCCACGCCTTCCTCCTCGGCACCGGCCAGCCTCACCAGCCAGGTGTGCTCACCCTGCAGCAACGCCTCGTCCGACTCTGCCCTCCGCACCACGGCCGCCTCGGGCGGGTCGGTCGGCACCCGCACGTACGGTGACGACATCGTTGTGGGGCAGGCGTCGGCAGCGAGGTCAAACGACACCAGGATCAGCTCGTCCGTGAGCCGCTGCGTCGCGAGCGCACGGACGGCGTCCCCCGGTCGCGCCAGCGCCACGGCCAGCGCCGCCGACAGATCGGCGGGGAGCGCCTCAGCATCGGGCACCACCGCGAAGCAGGGCGGCGGGCCAGCGCCCAGGTACGGCTCACCCCGCATCGCCAATCGGGCGTGCACCGGCTGCTCGGGCGCCAGCGCCCAGGTCCCTTCGAGCGGACCCCGCACCAGCCAGCTCGTGCGCGAAGCCACCTCGCCGAGCGACTGCTGGGTGGCCTGCTCGAGCCTTCCGATGGCTTCGGTCTGCCATGCCCAGGTGCCCGCGTTCGCCACGTCGGGCGTCCACCACCGGGCGAGGATCTCGGAGCCCGGCAGCGCCGCGAGCGCGAGCAGCGTGGCCAGGGCGGGCAGTCGACCCTGCTCCGCGACCCAACCGGCCCCGAGGCCCACCCCGAGCCCCCACGCGGCCACCGCAGGCAGCAGGTAGCGGTCTTCCACCAGGGAAGCATTCAGCAGCGCCGGCGTGAGGACGAGCACCAGCGCCACGGCGCCGATCACCCGGACGCCGCCGAACCGCGCGCTGGGTCCCCAGAGCGCCCGACCCCACCCCAAGACCCCCAGGCTCAACACGCCCCAGCCGATCGCGGCCGTCGCAGCTCCAGCAGGCGCCTGCGTCCCGAGCCAGGGGACGAGCCGCGAGACCGCGTCGGCCAGCTTGCCCCCATCCAGCGCCAGCAGCGTGCCCTCGCCCACGTCGCGCACAGCCTGCTGCTGCCCCAGCAGCACCAGGTTCGTGCCGCCACGCGCCAGGTCCAGCACCCAGAACGGCAACTGCGCCACCACCGCCCATGCCACCACCGTGAGCGCGCCCTGCAGCGCGGTGCGCGGTGCCACAAGGAACGGGAACACCAGCACGCCGAGCAGCCACACGCCCATGGAGGCATGCACCTGCACGCCCACAGCGAGCGATGCGCCAGCCAGCCACCAGCCCAGGCGCCAGCCCCGCACGCCGGCCAGCGTGCCCACCACCGTGAGCGCCACGAGCGGCGGCACCCACATGGGGTTCCACAGCGCCGTCATCGGCGTGCGCGCACCCATCGACGCCGTCGCGTACACGAGCGTGCCCGCGGCAGCCACGGGTCCCGCCAGCCGCCACGCCGCGATGGCGAGCAACACAGCACCTGCCGCCTCCGCAGCCAGCAGCAGCCCCATCAGCCGCTCGACGTCTTGGGTCAGCGTCCAACCCGCCCAGGTCAGCAGCGCGTAGATCCCGCCGGGCACCCTCGCGCCGGCCCCCCCGCCCAGCTCAGCGCCCCCATCGGGCAGCGTCTGCCAGAAGGTGATGCCGCGTGCCAGATCGCGGTCCGACCACATCGTGTAGGTCGCGGGTGTGGGCGACGCCAAGCGCATCCACACCAGCACGCACACCAGCAGCATCACCCCCACCGACAACCATGCCTCAGCCTGCCGTGACGGCGGACTCGGCGGGTCATCGGGTTCGGGCGTCACCGCGCGAACCGACTCGCAGCGACGCTCGCGGCAATGCAGGCCATGCCCGTGACACCAGCCACGATCTCAGGCACGGGCACCACCACGTCGGCGAACATGATCAGCGCCAGCGCCCACACCGCGTAGAACGCACCGTGCTCGAGGAACCGGAAGGTGCCCAGCGTGCCCTTCTCCACCATCATGATGGTGAGGCTGCGCACGAACAGCGCCCCGATGCCCAGCCCGATCGCGATCACGAACAGGTTGTTGGTGACCGCGAACGCCCCCACCACGCCGTCGAACGAGAAGCTGGCGTCGAGCACTTCGAGGTAGATGAACATGCCGGCGCTGGCCCGCTCAGCGGCACCTACAGAAGGCACCACGCCAGGCTCCACCTCATCCTCCTCATGGTGGAGGATCACCTCGAGCGCAGACACGCCCAGGTTCGCGAGGATGCCGAACACGCCGGCCTTGAAGAAGGCGAGTGACTCCTCCGTGCTGTGCAGGAACGTGCTGCAGAACCACACCACGATGAGCGTGAGCCCCACGCCCACGGCCTCCAGGCGCCCCACCGCCGCGAGCGGCTCCTCCACCACCTTCAGCCAGTGGACGCTCTTCTCGGCGTTGAGGAAGTACTTCGTGGCCACCAGCATCAGGAAGGCGCCGCCGAAGGCCGCCACCTGGTGGTGCGCTGAGAGCATCACCTCGGCATACTGGACCGGATCGGTCGCCGCGAGCACCATCGCCTGCCACGGCGAGATCGCGAGCAACACCGCCACCATCACCACAGGCAGCACGAGCCGCATGCCGAACACCGCGATGAGCATGCCCCACGTGAGGAAGCGGTGCTGCCACAGCGGGGTCATGCGCTTGAGCACCACCGCGTTCACCACGGCGTTGTCGAACGAGATCGACACTTCGAGCAGCGAGAGCACCACAGCGAGAAAGAGCGCCTGGAACGCTCCTCCCACCGTGCCCGTGTAGTACCAGCCGACTCCAGCCGCTAAGGCGAAGCCGATCGCCGAACCCAGAAACGATCCACGGAAGATGCTGACCATGGTTCCTGTCGGGCGCGGGGGTGGGTCCGTGCCCGAGGTTCATTGGCCCGAATCCGCCTCCGCGTCCACGTCCCACGCTGCGAGGAGGGCGGTCACGGTGCCATCATCCCCGTCATCCGTGGCCTGCCGAAGCGCTTCAATCGGCCCGTGCAGCACCTTTTTCTCGAACGCGCGCAGCAGGGCCTCCACCCCGGCCTGTTGCTCAGGTGAGAGGCTCGACCACAGCTTGTGCGAGCGCGTGATCTCGGCTTGGCGCAGCGCGTCCACGCGGCGGACCAGACGACCGATGCCGTCGTGGACCGCGAGCCCTCCCAGCCGACGTCCGAACGCCTCGGCCTGCGTGCGGCAGATGGCCTCGGCCTGCACGGTGGCGACGGCGCGTGCAGCGTGCCCGTCGGCCACCACCGAAGCGAGGTCGTCGACGTTGAACAGGTAGGCGGCTTCGAGGCGATCGACCTCCGGGTCCACGTTGCGGGGCACCGAGAGATCCACGAGGAACAGCGGACGACCGCGTCGCTCGCGCAGCGCTGCCTGCACGTGGCGGGCCTCGATCACGGGGTGCGCCGCCGCCGTGGCCACGATCACCACGTCCACCCGCGCCAGGTAGTCCTCCACCCGGTCCAGCGAGATCGGCGTGCCGCCGTGTTCCTCGGCGAGCTCCACCGCGGCCGCCAGCGTGCGGTTCGCCACCAGCAGCTCCGCCACGCCTGCGCCCACCATCGCGCGCGCCACCTGGCGGCCCATCTCGCCTGTGCCCACCAGCATCGCCCGACGCCCAGCGAGTGAGCTGAACACGCGCTGAGCGAGGGCCACGCCGGCGCTCCCGGCCCCCACGATCGACCGTCCCAGCTCGGTGTGCGTGCGGATGTGCTTGGCCACCCACAGCGAGCGCTGAGCGAGCCGGTGGAGCACGGGCCCGAGCGCCTGCGCCTCGGACGCCATGCGCACGGCTTCTTTCACCTGACCCAAGATCTGCGGCTCGCCGATCACGAGCGAGTCGAGTGACCCCGCCACCCGAAACAGGTGCTGCACGGCCTCCACGCCCTGCCGCCACACCAGGTGCTTGCCGACGGGCTCACCGCGCACCGCCTCCAGGTGCGCCCGCAGCCGACCAGCTCCCCCGGGCGCCACCACCGCGTACAGCTCCACCCGGTTGCAGGTGCTCACGATCATGGCCTCGCGCGCCATGCCCGAGCTCAGCAGGTGGGCCAGCTCCGCGCGCACTCCGGCCTCGTCGAGCGCCATGCGCTCACGAACGGCCACGGGCGCGGTGTGGTGCGACACCCCCACCGACACCACGATCGGCTCGTCACCCGCCATAAGCGTGGAAGCCCCCGACCAAGAAGTCCAGGCCCACGAACGAGAACACCAACATGGCCAAGCCCGCCGCCGAGAGCGCCACCGACCAGCGCCCCTGCCACCCGAACCGTTGCCGAAGGCCCAGCGTGACGAGGTAGTGCACCCACACCGCCCCCGTGACAGCCACCTTCGGCGACAGCGCCCAGCCCGACGCCGCGTCGGCCGCAGCCCACGCCGACCCCGCCACAACGCCCAGGCCCAGCGCCACGAGCCCCACCAGCAGCGCACGCCGCTGCACCAGCGCCACCAGATCGAGGGCCGGGAGCTGGCCCATGCTGGCGAGGTCCTTTCGTTTCAGACGCCTTCGCAGGACGTCTTCAAATGCCGCCGCCACGAACTCAAGCACGAAGGCTGCGAGACCGCTGAACACGAGCCCCAGGTGCACGGGCAGCCACCAGCTCGACGCCGTGCCCTGCAGGCCCGTGACGGTGGCCGAAGGCGCCACCAGCGCGGCCACCAGCAGCACCCCCGCCGCCGGAGCCAGCGCGGCCGCAAACGCTGCGAGACGCGCGGAAGAGATCAGCACCCCCACCAGCATCAGCGTGAGCGCCGTGGCCGAGAGCGAGATGCTGAAGTCGGGCACACGACCCGACAGGAAGGCCATGGTGAGCGCCGCCAGGTGCACCAGCACGCCGAACAGCGCGAACGCACGCGCGCGCCACAGGCGCTGCTCCGCGACCTCTCCCCGCGACGCCGCCGTGCGAGCGTGGGCGAACCCCGACCCGAGGTACGCGATCAGCGCCAGAACCTCGCCAACCTGCTGCGCGATGCTGCCTCCGCCCGTGCCCGGTCGGCCCTAACCCGTGCCCTCCCGTCACGGGTCGTCGGTTCCGGCTTGATGCGCGCCGCGCGCGTGCCTATGCTCGCCCCGAACCGGAGGGCCCATGGCCAGCGCTCACACCACCGATGCCACCGATGCCACGTTCGAAGCCGAGGCCCTGCAGGGCGATGTGCCTGTGCTGGTCGACTTCTGGGCGGCTTGGTGCGCCCCTTGCAAGCAGATCGCACCTCACCTCGAGAAGATGGCTGAGGAGCTCGGCGGGAAGCTCAAGGTGGTGAAGGTGGACGCCCAGAACAACATGACCACCGCCCGTCGCTACAGCGTCAGCGCGCTCCCCACCTTCGTGGTGTTCAAGAACGGCCAGGAGGTCGCTCGCAAGATCGGCACCGGCGGCGGTCCGCAGGGCCTGCGCGAGCTCGTGAACCCGCTGCTCTGATCGGCTCCGTCAGCGTCCCTGCGGCACGTCACAGCGCCGCAGGGCGGCCCGCGTCGCGCCCTTGAGCGTCGGCGCGTCGGCGGTGCCGTTCGACCACCGGATGCGGCGAACCAGGCCCCACACCTCCCACACGCCGAGCCCCAGCTCGGCGCGCAGATCCACGTCGACGCGGTTCCAGACGTCGCAGGGCACCGCCTCGATCTCGGCGCGGCGGTCCAGCGCGCCCGATCCGTCAGCGTCCCAAGCGAGCAGGGAGGACGGCGGAGGCTGCTCAGGTGCCGCCCCATTCCCCACCCCGCACGCGCGCACAAGCTCCAGCGCGAGCACGCCGAGGGTGCGCTCGAACCCGAGCCGGTGCCCGACGATGCCGCTCGGATCGTCCAGGCGGTGCGTGGCCACCAAGCCCGCGCCGGTGTGGTCAGCGAGCGCCGCGTCCAGCCCCGTCCACACGCCGCACGGCACCGACCTCGCCTCCTCGCCGGTGTCGAGGTCGCCGCTGCCGTTGAGATCGTAGAGCCCCAGCACCATCGCGCGCACGACCTCGTGCCACGCAGCCTCCCCCACCTCGGGCAAGCGACCGAGCGCCTCGGTCATCCGCACCGCGTCGATGCCCGCGGCCGGTTCATCCGTGGCCCCCGGCACGCCGCAGGCGCGCAGCCGCTCGGCACCCGCTTCCCGCTGGGAGGCCGGCAGGCCGATCGCGTCGCCAATCCAAAGCAGGTTCACGCCAAACCCGTAGGTGACGTACAGACCGGCCTCCCAGGTGTGACGCACGCCGTCGTCGATCGCGATCCAGGCCTCACACCCGATGCGGTCGAGCTCGCTCGGTGCGTCGATGAGGCCGCTCCCATCCACGTCGGCGGCCTCCACCAGAAGCGCGCGCACCGCGTCATCCCACGCCGACGATCCGCCACCGCCGAGCGCGGCGATGCGCTCCCTCAGCGATGACCCTGAACTGTCGGGAGCCCGACCACGCTGCGCGTCCGCGCCCAGGCCCAGCAGCCGCGCGCGTGCCGCTTCCAGGGCGCGCAGCGGCCCCGCGTGGCCGCTCACGCCATCGTTCGCCCACGCCGCCCAGGTGGCCACAAAGCTGCCGAGCTCGTCGGCCGAGGCCTCGCCGGCGTCCAGACGCGCCTCCAGGGCCGTCCATGCCGCCCATGATGGGTCTTCTTCGGCCCGCGCGGAGGCCGCGAGCGCGACGAGCACCACCAGACCCGCCCAACCCCGCTTCGGCATCCCCACCTCGGCCACAGCCTACCCGGTAGGCGGCGCGGTCGTGGGTGGCGTTCCTCACGGCTCGGTCAAAGCGCGTCGCCACGCGATACGGTCGCGCAATCTACCCCCTGGCGGTCATGCGCGAGCCCAACGAGGTCCCGGTCTTCGAGTCTTCGGCGCTGCAGGTCTTCGACCGCGCGCTGGGCCGCTTCTTGCCCGCGAGCCTCGCCGGGCATGCCGAGGCCCACCGCCGCGCCAGGCTGGTGGTGGCCAGCTCGCTCGTGCTGATGATCATCGACGTGCTCGTGCTGTTCATGATTCGGTGGACGCCGCTGGAGCCCATGTGGGGGCTGTGGATGCCCCGACCTGTGGTGTCGGCCGTGCTCCTGGCGGCCTGCGCCCACCTGGCCACCGCGTTCTTGGTGCGTCGCACCGGGCGTGCCGACCACGGCGCCTTCGTGCTGATCTCCACGCTCGTGGCCGTGTTCACGTCGCTCGCGCTCCAGTCGGGCGGCTTCGAGAGCCCGATGGTGTGGTGGCTCGCTGCGCTCCCGATGTACTCGGCGTTCCTGGCCGGTCCCCGCGGCACGGTCACCACGTCGCTCGTGGTGGTGCTGATCGTGTTCGGGTTCTACCTCTTCGACAGCTCCACGCGCGCTCCCGAGCTGCTCGCGGGCGAGGTCCCGCCGGCCGACATCCTGCGCGGCCAGGTGCTGCTGCTCGCGTTCGTCACCTTCTTCGGCTGGTACTACGAGCACACGCGCCTCAACACCGCTGCCGAGGTGGTCGACGCGTACACCGAGCTGGAGCGCACCAACGGCGCGCTGCGCATGAGCCAGGCGCACGTGCGGCAGATCGCCGAGAACATCGGTCAGGCGCTGTGGCTGCACGATCTGCGCACCCAGCGCGTGGTCTACGCCAACGACGCCTTCGATGGTGTGTTCGGGCTCCCGCGCACCGAGCTGGCCACGGATGCTTCGGCGTGGCGACGCCATGTTCACCCCGACGACGTCGAGGCCGTCACTGTGCCCACCGACTACCGCGACCGCGTGTACCGACTGAACGTCAACGGCGTCGACAAGTGGATCCGCCACAGCGTCTACCGCGTGGGGGATGACCAGACGCCCCACCAGCGCGCCATCCACCTCGCCGCCGACATCACGCTGGAGCAGACCGCCGCCTCCTTGCGCGAGCGCTACCTGGAGACCGTGCTCGAGGTCCAAGAGAACGAGCGTCGCCACCTCGCCCGCGAGCTGCACGACGACAGCGGCCAGTCGCTCACGGCCCTGCTGGTGGGCCTGCGCGCCATGGCCAACGCGATGGGCGACCCCTCTCATCGGGAGCTCGCCCTGGAGATGGCCGACCAGCTCCGCGGCGTGGTGGGCGATCTCGGCCGCCTGGCGCGCGGCCTGCACCCTTCCGCTCTCGACGAGCTCGGCCTGCTCGCTGCGGTGCGCCGCCTCCTCGACGACGCACGGGCCGCCCACGGCATCACGATCAACCTGCGCGTGTCGGGCCAGGAGCTGGAGAGCCTGCTCTCGCCCAACGAGCGCCTCACCATCTACCGTGTGCTCCAAGAGGCCCTCACCAACGTGGCACGGCACGCGGCCGCCCAGACGGTCGACGTCACCATGACCATCGGCGCCCACGTGGTGGAGGTCGATGTCGAAGACGACGGCCAGGGCTTCGACCCCGCCCAGCCCTCCAGCCGGCACGAGCTCTCCAGCGGACTGGGCCTCGTGAGCATGAAGGAGCGCGCCATCCTGATGGGTGGCGAGGTGGTGATCGAGTCGGCGCCCGGACGCGGCACCACCGTGCAGGCCACGATCCCCGTGGGCCGACGCCGCGCCGAGAGTCCTGACGCGGCCTGATCGCTCGCCGGTCCGGCGCTCGTCGGCTACCCGGCTGCGATGCTGAACCTGCTGCCACTCCTGCTGTCTGCCTGCACCCCCTCCGCGCCCGACGCGTGGCCTCGGGTCACGGCGCCCACCGAGCCCCGCGCGCCCTCCCCGGCCGTCTCGCTCGCTGACGACCGGGCCCCGGTGGAGCTGGTGCTGCCGCCTTCCACCTGGCCAGGCGGCGAGCCCGCGCCCGACGGCCTCGACGTGGTGGGTCCGTGGACGAAGGGTGCCGCCATCGGCGACCACCAGGTGTGGCGCACCGCCCTGCCCGTCGACTTCCACCTGTTCCTGCAGCGCCAGACCGGTGCCCGCACGTTCGGGTTCTACGCGCCCGAGGGACTCGACGTGGCGTGGCAGGGCCGTCCCCTGCCCTTCGAGCGCAACGCCAAGAGCCCCGGCACCTGGGGCTACACGCCCGAGCTGCTGTTCGTCTCGCTTCCGGCGAGCGCCGGCCCACCGGAAGGCGTGCACCTGGAGTGGCCGAAAGCGGGCCGCGCCGAGCGGGAGCTGCACCTCGCCACCGCCCAGCGCACACCCACCGAGTTCGCCCTGCGGCAGGTGCAGCAAGGCACCGACTCCTTCTCGGGTGTGCTGCTGCCCGCGCCCGGCACGATCGCCTGGGAGGCCGAGGTGCCCGCAGGTGCCGTGTTCGCCGCCCGAACCTGGCTGCTCCCGCCCGCGATGCACGTGGGATCGCCGAGCGACGGCGCCACGCTGCGCGTGGAGCTTCAGACCGCCGGCAGCCCCACGCCCACCGTGCTCGGCACGTGGCCGGTGGGCACCGAGCCCACCACCGTGCGCGTGCCCGCAGGTCACACCGGGGCGGCCCGCGTGCGCCTCGTCGTCGAGCCCGGCGCGTCGGCCGACCACGACCTCGTGTTCATCGAGGACCCCACGCTCTACGTGCCCACCCCCGATCCCCAGCGCGTGGTGCTGGCGTTCGTCGACACGGTGCGGCCCGACCACCTCGGCATGTACGGCTACGCGCGCCCCACCAGCCCAAAGCTGGATGCCTGGGCCGCGGGTGCGGCGCGCTTCGAGCAGGCGCGCACGGTGTCGCCGTGGACGCTGCCTTCCGCGATGGCGGTGCTGTCCGGCCGTCAGCCCGAGGACTGGCGGAGCGGCCCCACGCTGCCCGAGCGCTTCTCAGCGGCGGGCTTTCGCACCCACGCGATCGTGGCCAATGCCTACTTAAGCCAGGTGTTCGGCGTGGATCGCGGCTTCGACGCGTACCACTACCGGATCCTGCAGCCGGCGGCGCAGACGGTCGACCAAGCGCTCGCGGAGATCGCGAGGTGGCCCGACCGCGATCTGTTCCTGCTGGTGCAGTTCATGGAGGCCCACCTCCCCTACGAGGAGCCTGAGGCCTACAGGGGCCTGTTCACGGGGGCGAAGCCCGACGCGCTGGGCGCTGTGGCCCGCACCGATCTGGTGAGGTTCCGCGGCCACGAGCCCGACTTCCCCGCCGTGCGCGACCACGTGGTGGGCCGCTACGATCAGAACCTGCGCGTGCTCGACGACGAGGTGAGCCGCCTGTTTGCCGCCGTGGGCCCACAAGCCACCACCGTGCTGTTCT
Source organism: uncultured Enterobacteriaceae bacterium (assembly GCA_964396405.1). Taxonomy (GTDB): domain Bacteria; phylum Myxococcota_A; class UBA796; order UBA796; genus JACKEO01. Next base: position 4,549 of record CAYNFK010000004.1, on the reverse strand, counting down.
CCGACCACGGCGAGGAGTTCTGGGACCACCAAGGCTTCGAGCACGGCCACAGCTTCTACGACGAGCTCCTGCACGTTCCGCTGGTGGTGCGCAGCCCCGCGATGCCCGAGGCCGTCGACAACACGCCCGTGAGCCTGCTGGACGTGGCTCCCACCGTCCTCGATCTCACCGGCCTCGGCAGGCCCGAGGGCCTCGTCGGCCTGTCGCTGCGCGCTGTGGTCGCGGGCGACGCCGCAGCCCGGGCCGAAGCGTCCGCCCGCCCCCAGGCCTTCGGCAGGCCGCTCTACGGTGACGACGGCTGGGCGGTGCTGGACGCGGCCGAGAAGTGGACCATGCGGGGCGGTGAGCAGCACCTGCGCGCGCTCACGGCCGACCCCCACGAGGCCGCCGACATCGCCTCCACCTCCGATCTGTCCCGTTTTCCCGCCGGTCTTGCCAAGGCGCTCGGGCGTGAGGTGGTGCCGGTGTACCGGCTCACGCTCAAGGCGAGCCGCTTCGCGGGCCAGGAGCCTGTGGAGCTGCGCGTGCGGCACCCGGAGGGCATCGCGGCCGTGTGGTCGGCCTACGACCCGAAGGGCCTCGCCGAGCGCGTGGTGCCGGTGGTGGAGGGCGGCGAGGCCGTCCTGCGTCGGCCCGCCGGCGAGCGCCCGCCGGAGGAACTGTTCATCCAGCCCAACGGGCCCCTCACCGGGAATGGCCTGCAGGTGGTGATTCGGTTCCGCGGGGAGGAGGTGGTGCTGGAGGGCTCGGACCCGCCCACCGCGCTCCCCGGTGCGCGGCAGATCGTGCTGTCGGATGCGGGCTGGAAGGTGGTGGTGGATCGCGCTGTGGCGCCTGTGCCGGGGGGCACGGCCGTGCGGGCGTGGGATGCGGAGGTCGAGGGGGCGTTGAGGGAGCTGGGGTACGTGGAGTAGCCCAGACACCGCGCACGATAGCGGTAGTTCCTGCGTTGTCGCGAGGGTCGGCGGGGGTGTTGCCTGCCGGAGGGGGCCGCATCCGGCCCCGAGTGGGAACCGTTCCCAATCCATAGAGGCGGTCTACGCGGTCTACGCTATTTCAATCTCCCCTCGAGTTCGGACTGGCATTCAACAGCATATCGACCCGTGCGATCTGGTCGCGCAATTGTGCATCACGATAGAACTCGTCTTGGGCATCGGCCATTAGCTGCTCGATACGCTGGCGCATCGGGCCGTTGATAGGGCCTTCTAGCTCCATGTATCGAACAATACCAGCAAACAGTGTCGAGTACGGATGAATTGTCACTCTTGAACGATGAACCTCGGATCGAATCGCTCTTGTAAGCACATCAAATGCCTCACTAAAGTCCGCATCTGGTCGAGTCGACGACTCCATGCGTCTCAGTAGAACTTTCCCAAGCGTGGTTAGCGGGAATGGATGACTCTCTATCGCGACCGCGTGTCGCGCGTAACGGACCGCGGACTCCAGGTCCGTCTCAAGAACGAGGAGTGCACGCTGCTCCCAGTAGCGCGAGTTCCACTGCCAATCCTGCTGGACTCTAACAAAGAAGTCCTCAGCGAGAGGCCCGAGCAGCGGCGTGATTACAGTATCCACGTCGAAGAGCCTTCCGGCAAGGCGAGCCTCAGCCGTTCTGCGCATGATCGCTTGGCGATTCACGAGAGGAGCCAGTGACGCAGCAAGCCGAATGAACGCTGTTCGAAGCAACTCGGGTTCGCGCGTCGCAATCCGTTCTAGTAGCACCTGCGCCACAGCTGCGTTCCATGTCGTGACGTAGTCATCGTCGGATGGATTTGGAGTAAGTCGCAGGGCAGCCGACGGTGCGAACAGATCTCCCACGTTAGTCTTCAACGAAACTACATTCTGAAGCATACTGTACAGAACGCCGCCGCTCCGGCAGTACTCAGCGATGGCCACGCACAGGAAAGGCAATCTGTGAGTGATGTCGGCGTCACGCCAAAGAGAATCAGTGATGTCTGCAAGAGGGCGGAAATCACTCAGAATCCGACACACCGCAACGGCGACCGGATCAGTGGCGATCTTGCTGGCGAATGCACCGGGTAGTCTGACGGCTTCGGAATCTCCAACGAGGCCGTACTCTCGGAATCGTTCGATAAGTCGCCGGTGATCCTCGACGGACCACTCGGTGAGTGGTTGCGGGTCGAGGTCGGGCGTGCGGCCAAATACTGTCTCGACGAAGCCTAACCGATACACACGCTCTGACGCGATCAAGAGGGACTTGCTTCTAACTGCCGGGTCATCGAACAATTCCGCGATACGCTGAGCGTGATCCGCCAAGCCGTCGATCACCACGACGCATCGCCTTGGCAATGCTCGAAGACACTCCCGCGTTGCCTCAACATCTACGTTGGCCAACGATCGCTTGAAGAAGACCGGCGTGCCCGAGCGCGCCAGTTCGTACCCCAGCCGCATCAAGAAGGTGGTCTTGCCGGTGCCGGGATCACCAGAAAAAATGACCGCGCCTGGATCGACTTGGGGCGGACGTTGCAGCCGAGCCAGCGCGGCATTCGTCCAAGTCGTGACAGGCATCCTGATGATGTCGGCTGCCGATTGAATGTCTGACCACTCAGGCGGACGTCCGTACAAGAACGGAGTCGGCTCCGGACTTCTCTGCCTGTCTGTGGGGACGACCGACTCGAAAGCCGTAAAGAACCTTAGCTTTGCGCTATTTCCGACGGAATCCGAAATCAGCTTCGTCGCAGCACTGGGTATCGTAAGGTCATGAACAGTCGGCGGGGCCGGAACCAGGCCCATTACCCAGTTCATGAATTCTGAAAACGTAGCCTCTACCAGAATCAAACCATGGCGGTCACAGTCGGCCCTCGTGACGACATTTGGGTAAGGCTCTACGAGGATGGAGGGCCCTCGATCTCGCCGCGGAGTCGTTTGACTTCGAGAACTAAGATAATACTCTAAATCGGATTCACTGAGCGATGTCCCCGAAATAATGAACGGCTCTGTCGAAATTAATTCCGAGAGAACATGCATCCATGGATTGTTTTCGCGCATGATGCGCGCGTAATCGCGGACAGAAAATACGTAATCTTCGCCGGGCCTGCCGACGAAGCCGTGAAGATGAATCAGTGGAAGTTCTGAACGTTCGAGGGGCGTGTAATATGGGTCGCAGTAGTTAATTGAGGTCAGGCTTTGCTGCGTATGAGCGGTAGAGTACAGCGCCTCTATTGCGTCATCCACGTTGAACGAATATATTCTACGCCACAGATATCGCCCAATAGGCGCAATTGTTGGACCTGGGGTACACCTGGAGTACGGAACTGTGATGTGCCTTGATACTTCTTCGGGATCTAGGAGAGCGGCAACCCGGGCGAGCGAAGTCGCTTCTGGCGCTCCTTTTAGTATGCAGAGCGCGCGAGCCAGCGCGCTCGCACTTTGCAACGATTCGCCATCGCCATTCGTGCTATCAAGGCTCACTCCTGACCCCAAAAGCAGGCTGTAGGCACCTTTGGTGAGGCTCAGGCGGAAAGCATCGACGGATTCGGCAGGCAACATAGGCGACACCCATCTGGTAAAGCGGCATCATTGGAACCCGCGGGCGTCGGCCCCCCCGGATGAGTGCCATGGAGTCAGGACCGTCAGGTCATGCGCTGCTTCGGAGGGAGTGTCAAGGCGCAGGGGCTCCGCGGCCGACGTCGTAGGTGGTGTGGATGTCGTCCACCGAGCCCTGGCTGGCCTCCTCGTCGAGACCTACAGCGCACCGGTGATCCGTGATTCTGCGGGCTCGTCGTGGCGCTCTAACATCTGACTCCATCGTGACCGACGCCTTGGCCTCGCGAGGTCCGCATTCGCGAGCACGACCTGGTTCTGGTCGCGGCATGGGCAAGTGGCCTGGATCAAGGCCAATTCTAGCCATATGCTGCGCTAGCGTGGCGGGCGACCGCCGAAAATCGTCCTGCAGCGCGGCCCTCGAGGTGCCCGGCTCTACCAACCCACGAGACCGCCCGCCGCAACCTACCGTGCTGGACCGGCGGCCGAGCCATTCCTTCTCGCCGTGGGCGGGATGCCGCAGGGGCAACGCAGGAGTCTCGCGATCAGCTGCGAGCAGCACCATTCTGTTGGGCATATGGGAACGCGGCCAGAGTCGCGATAGCCACCGCCGCCTCCCGGTCCACCTCTGCCACCTGCAGGTCGAACCGCAGCATCACCACCACCGAGTGCCCCGTCAGGCTCGCCGCCGTCGCCGGGTCCACGCCCGCCCGCAGCATCGGGTCGACGACCATGCGGCGCAGCCCATGCGGGGTGTACGCCCGCACCTTCACAGGCCGCCGCGCCCGCGCCAGTCGCGACTGGAGCGCTTATCCTTCGGCTCGCCGAACCCAGGGAACGCCGATGCCGCCTCGCTCCACCCGCCCAGCCGCATCGTCTCGGCGATCGGCTCGGGCAGCGGAAACCAGCACGTGCCGGTCCCGTGCCACCGACACCGGAATCGAAGATGGTGCGAGGTCGCCCCCCTGGCTTCCGCGACGCCCCCGAGGGTCGCCGCTACGCCCCGCCTCGGAGGCTCCCATGCACCTTGGCACCGATCCCCACAACG